>QIHT01000153.1 GCA_003229115.1 Gammaproteobacteria bacterium
CGAAATTCAAAGGTTATATACACCGACGTATCGGTCAAACCTATTCGAGTCCCCCCAGCATAGCTGGGGGTTTACCTATGATTAATTATTTATTTTTGAACATAATCCGGCCACGTTTGCGACGCTAAACCCCTTTTTCACGATAAATACGTAGAATAAGCGACATATAATCTGACGTGTGTAGATCAGCAACTTACTGGATACCCATTTCCACGGGTACGACATGATCCACCTTTTCAATTTTCATGTTTCTGTATTGAACAATGCTCTGAAAGCACTAAAAACATAGCATTTAATACGACTTTTTAATTATTATGTGGGACATATATGGACGTTACCATAGTTTTTTGCTTGAACAGCAAATGAAAAGAAGACCAGGAGTAGGGTAATAAATCGCATTAAGCGATTAGACAGTTATATGGGATATTCAGCCCTTCATGCAGTTTTTTGATCATAGGTAATGTCAGAGCACGTTTCTTATTAAGCACCTCAGAAACACGGGCTCTTGTACCAAGATACGGTTCCAGATCTTTACGTGTAAGTGCCTTCTGCCCCATCAAGAACTTGATAGCCTCAATGGGGTCAGACTGAGGTATTGGATAATGCTCTTCCTCATATTTTTCGACCAGTAGCATTAGAATATCAAGCTCGTCGCCTTTTTCTGTATTGCGTTTTGCGCCCCACAGTTCATCAACGCGTTTCAGCGCCTGATTTAACTGGGTTTTGTTTTTAATAGGTTTTAAATTCATAGCCTGACCTCAAATATTCTCAATATCCTCGATTTCATCATACTGCTTATGAGTACCCACAAAACGGATAAGCATTTCGTGTCTTGGGTAATCGGTAAAAACGACAATTCGGTATTTATTCCCACACACATTAAAGACAACTCGATTGTTCTTTAATATGCTGGCATTATGTAAATCCGCTTTAAGTTCGTGTGGCGAGTTCCATTGAGCATTCGCACAGTAGTTATACCATTCGGTCATCTGCTTCTTTGCATCACGATATTTAGGGCTACTTTCCCAAAATATCCTTAGCACGGACTTTGCAATGACTCTCATACACAGATACTAGCATGCTCCCACTGCGGGAGCAAGTAAACAGTTAACATACGAAGTAGCCATTATGAAGATACACTGATTATGGCAGAACACGGTGATTTGGTTATTAAGTTGTGGTGAATATGGACAGACCAAACCGGTGACATTATTTGTTATTGCGAATTTATGGGTACAGCCAGGAAGGGGGCTGCCTGGAAAGTGCTGATTGTCTGCTTCTGGATCTTCTCAGACACTCGATTTAGGTTATTAAACTGGTAAAAACGACCATTTTAAGTTATTCAGCAATTCTTGGAATCTCTGGCTATCTGGAAAAACCACTAAAAACTGGCCGAAACGCCCGTACGTCGGTATTCAGCCCAATGTATGGCTTTCCTTAAAATACTAAATAATAAATTCAGAAAAAACGGAAAATAGCTTGTGTTCTAGCTATGCTCCTATACAAATTCTCTGTTAATAGATAAACGATAAAACCACGTAAGGACAATAGATATGTTTTATGCGCGCTTATTCAGGATTGCTGTACTTTCGATTTCATTTTTTTTTGCAGGATGCCACGGTGATGATAATTCTGTAGTACAAGTACAACAGGATGCTTTCACCATAAGCGGCACGGTCAACGGTCTGACGGGTTCCGGTCTGGTATTGCAAAACAACGCGGGTGACGATCTGGCGATCAGCGCCAATGGCAGCTTTACCTTTGCCACGGCCTTAACGAATACCAGTGCTTATGCTGTTACCGTAAGCACTCAGCCGAGCGGTGCTAGCCCAACACCAACTTGTTCTGTAGCAAATAGCAGTGGCACTTTGAGCGGCAGTAATATTACAGATATAACTGTTGACTGTTCACTATTAGTGACAGTAGATAGCACTGAACCAAAAACGCTAACTTTTAGCTGGCCTGCCGTTACCGGTGCTACATATTATAAGCTGATGAAAAATCCAGATGGTGCTTCTGGCTTCAGCCAGGTAGGCAGTAATATCGTTGCCCTTACAGTAGATGAAATTATACCTGTGCATCTGCACGACTGGAGTAATGCCAGCTATACGATAGATGCATGTAATGCGAGTGACGTATGTATTTCATCTTCTGTCATCACAACCACGACTTTAATGCTAAATGCCATTGGTTATTTCAAGGGATCAAATTCAGTAGCCAATTACCAACTGGGGCGTATTATGACTATGTCCAGTGACGGTACGATATTCGCGGTTGGGACTAACACGAACGAAGGCTTTATATATGTGTTCCGTTGGAGTTCAGGCACGGGCTGGACACAGGATACTATCATTCAGCCTAATAGCTTTATTTTCAGTATGTCTTTGTCAGGTGATGGCAACACATTGGCTCTTGGTACAAGTACCAATCAGGCCCTTGTATATAAATACACAACTAGCTGGGCACTGGATACAACCATCTCTGGCCCTGGTAGTAGCATTACATATGGTATTAGCGTATCTCTTTCAAGAGATGGTTTAACACTGGCAGTGGGTGATACCAATTTTTCCAGTACCAGGGGTGCTGCTTATGTCTATCGTGATAATGGATCAAGCTGGCCTCAACTGGGCAGCGATATTAGTGCTTCGGATAATGCCGGTGATACTGTTACTGCCGCACAATTTGGTAGAGGCGTAACACTGTCAAACAATGGCAATACTCTCGCTGTCGGTGCAATATACGCGGATACCGCGTCCGTAGTTGATGCCGGTAAGGCCTATGTTTATCGGTGGTCGGCTGGTGCCTGGGGTGAAGAGGCCATCCTTGAGGCAAGCGATCCCGGTGGTAATAGACGTTTTGGTCAGGATCTTGACCTGTCCGATGATGGCAACACGCTTGCAATAGGCAGAGGTTCGCAGGCAAGCGTGGGTTCCGCCTACGTATTCAGATTTAGTGGCACCTGGTCGCAGCAAGGTTCACCACTGGTAGCGACCGGTACGGGCGGTGAAGGGTTGGGCACCACCATCGCCATTTCCGCTGATGGTAATACGCTGGTCACAGGTGCAGTATTTGAAGACAGTTCCAGTACAGGTATTAATCCAGCACCCGATGAGCTTGCGTCAAACGCAGGTGCTGCGTATGTCTTCACCTTCAGCGCAAGTAGTTGGTCAGAGAGTGCCTTTGTTAAATCCCGTTACACAGAGGCTGTTGATATTTTTGGTACCAGCGTTGCCATCTCAGCTGACGGACAGACTATAGGCGTTGGAACGCCTGGTGATGACAGCAATTCCACTGGCATCAACAGTACGCCTAATGATGATGGTTCTACGGATACGTCAGGTGCTATCTATATTTATTAATTTAAAACATGGTTAATTATTATGCGGAGTAATATTAGAGTGACATTTCTAACTAATTAGAGGGTGACACTTTTATATAACTTTTACATTATATATCAGCATAATGGTTATTATGTTAAATAGCATCAGGCAGCAACTATGTTGGCATCGATAACTAATTACTAGCAGCTGACTTCTGATCACCTTTAATTTCTATTTACTAATATGGGCTGTACCAGTTTTTAGGTTAATAATTACCCCCATCACCTATTTTTTAAAGCTGAGGGTAAGCGTTTATTTATACGAGTGGTTTCATGTTTTAAACATAAATGAACCAAAGTAATCCAATACAATATCATTGTGGCCGAGCTGCTCAATAGCCTGTAAAATATTTTTATCCAGCAAAGGATTATCGATGTATACCAATTGTTTAATTGAAGCATCAAAACTAGATATTAAATGATCGCATAGAATTAGTATCTTAAGAGCCGGACGCCATTTTAAATGATCACTACCATAACGTTCCTTATTCCAATCTTCCCATTGGTCTTGCGTGAATGCGAAATATTCAATTAAGTCTTCTTGCTTTTCTCTCCTGTATGGGGATTGTTTAAGCTTGTCATCATGTTGACTTTCATGAATAATTACATCTGACCACTCACAAGGCATTCCTTTTGCCTCCAGTCCTCTATCCATGGCTTCTTTAATCAGTACGCATTCTTTTCGGTTTACCGCGAGTATTTGAGCCTTGCAATTAATGTGATCAGTATATTGAAGAAAGTGCCTGAGTATTTTATCGACTATAATATCAACTCTATCCTGGGCACATGCTAATTCTTGCCAATGAGCGTTTTTAAATACACGGCTTTTTCTTTGTTTTTCATTCGCCTCCTTTGAACTTGAAGATTGGATATATGTAACAAGCGGCACTTTATCTATAACGTAGTGCATCTTTGTTTATTAATCCGGCTCAGAGGGCGATGCTAAAAGCGGTTTGAAACTTACCCACCACCTGGAGCTGTGGTCAGACCAAGGATTTCCCAATTCTGCATACCACCACGATACCACTTGATTTTGTGGGCCGGATAACCAAACTTCAATAGATTCTTGATGTTGTTCGGTGACTGACCACACCACATGCCATTACAAAACATAACCAGTGTTTTAGCTTTAGAGTAATCAAACAGGCCTTCACTTTCTGTTACGCTGAAATGGTTTTCCATAATTTCGGCAATGGAAATGGGGTCTGCTCCTTTGGCTGGATTCAGCTTAGTCCATGGAATATTGATGGCACCCGGGATGGTACCTTTCTTGACCCAGTCTGGTGTGCGAGAATCCACTACCAGAATTGACTTATCGCCATTATTCATCTTCTTCAGATAACCGACCATTTCGATCTCGCCGATGGTTTCAACTCCGGGTGCCAATACAGCAGGCTGAATACAGAACGGAGGACACTTGCGCGAGGTTTTAGCGAAGGCCTTTTTTACTGTGTTCTTCTGATTCTGGTTACGTACAATGGTAACTTTCTTGCCGTTATGCATTACATCAACGGAAGCGATCTCTTTGTTGATCTTAACGGCAATTTCACCAGCGGCAAATACAGTTGCCGAAGTACCCACTGCTACTGAAAAAATTGAGCTTACAATTATAGTTTTTAACGATTTCATTACTATTTCTCCTAAGAGTGTTATTCATTGGGTATGATAATGAGATAAATAAGCCTTTAATATTGAGGGATATTAATCACATTCGGGTTCTTCGTTATCTTCATCGGCCGGTTCTTCATCCTCTCCCGTGTTCTTTGAGCCGGTATCTGAGACGAATTCTTCGGCTTGCTCTGCCGTTGCGTTACCGGAAGATTTTTGTTCCACTGCCATTACTGGTTGGCCAAAAAATGCTACCAGCAACAGAAATACAAGTGATATTTTATCAATGGCATAATGCATTTTCGTTTATGAATCAGTAAAATATTAATTTACATACTGTTGTCGTACGCTTAAAAAGTGGTTCCTACCTGTACGATAAACACCAACGGGTCCAGTTCTATATCCTTAATTTCCAGCGGTCCAAATGCCCCGCTAGCGCCATTGATTTTGGCATCTGTATTGATATCTACCCACAGGACTGTGGCATTAACGAACCATTCTTTTGTGATATCTACATCGATACCTGCCTGAAGAGCTAATCCATAAGAATCACCCAGCTCCAGATCTGTATAACCAGCATCCCTTAGTGCACCAGTCGTTTCCTCACTGAAAAAGGTTGTGTAATTTATGCCCGCTCCGACGTAAGGACGCCAGGAATTTTTTGGCATGAGATGGTAATTAAGGCTTAATACTGGCGGTAACTGTTTGGTTGTAGCAATATTACCAGCAGAACCAAGGGCACCTGATAGTGCAACATTGGATGTAAGATCGTGCTTAAAGGGCAATGCTAGAAGCAGTTCGAGACCCCAATTATCTGTAAGCATATATCCAATGGTACCTGCCAGGCTTGTTGAATCATCGGCTGCAATTCCGGTGCCCGGAACAGGACCAACATCAACAATATCGACCGTACTCGTAGATGAATTAATACTTATATAGCCAATACCCGCTCGCCCTACCCAGTCGCCTTTCTCTAGCGCAACTGCAGAACCCGATACTGTCAACAACACAACAAACGGCAGCATTTTATTCGTTTGTTTTATGAAAAACCTTTTATTGTTCATATCACTATCTCTTAAAATTATGGACGGTAGTACGCTTAAAGCATTTTTTATGCCAACTAGTGATTTTTTGTAAATAAGAGTTTTACGGAAATAATTAAGCGCGACTATGATTTTGTTTGAAGCCATATTTCGTATCTGTAGTTTTTTTTCAAAAAACAGAGCTATGTCGGGAGTGTTATGAGTCAATCAGAAGCACTGTGCCACCCTATAGCCAACATACTGAAAAATAATATATTTTTTTTTGCGCTCTCGATTCGCGGTGGAGTGAACGCACTAATCAACACCTAAAACAGAGTACTTTTTGTGCAATAAATGACGGTTATGGGTAATTCATTGGATGAAAAACTGTAACTTTCTACCCGAATTAGCAGGCTAGCCTAACTTGGCTAATATACAGAAATGTGAAGTGCCACTTCTTATTCGGAAGCTACAGTTCTCAGTAATAGTGCCTGTGGTATACTGTGCTTCCATCTGAAAATGTTCCAAATGGCGGTGATACGTACGTTATTCATATAAGCGCTTACACTGTTCGTACATCTTTAATCTGGCATGGATATTGCAAACAATTTAGAACGATTTGGCAATTTAAATTAATACGCGTGTTGAAATGAGCTAATCAGCAACGCCACATGATGTTGATCTGCGAAAGAACTTTGGAGTTTTTTACAGAGCTAGTGCTGCTTAGCGCTGCTTAAACTATTAGCGACGACTCAATGAAGCGTCGAGAAGCGGGGTTGATAATGAACAAGAAACACCTGATGGATCTCAATCCAATTAATTTCCTGCAAACGTTCGTCACTCAAAGCGCAAAAGTGGCCCGCCAGCTAGGGTGTACGAAGTGTGATAGCAGCCACGGTTATATCGAGCACCTCGGCCTGGCAGCTAGCAGTTGCTTCGAAACGCTTTACCGCGAACATAACACAGTCGATGACAAGCTTAGTCTGGATGAATATTCTGAACTAATCGTCAATATTAAAAATCAGATCGGCGGCAACTTCTCCCGTGCATCAAGTGACCCCGGTGTGGTACGGGTGATTAACACTCGCTGTCCCTTTGGTGATGCTGTTATGGAAGCCCCCGAACTTTGCCGCATGACTTCAAGCGTGTTTGGCGGCATCGCCGCCCGCAACTTTGGTTATGCCAAGGTTGTGTTAAACAAACGGTTGGCTACCAACGATGGAATGTGCGAAGTGTGCATTTATACCGATCGCGATGTCGCTGCCCAGCACGACGGTGATGAATATGAAAGTGAATCCGGTGCTATTGTAGCGAAATCTACTGCCACGGGTACTGCTGTAAGAGTTGAAGAAGGATTACAAAGATTCTGGTGCCATACACACGGTAATCCAACTCCAGAAGATCGCCCCAAGACCTTCGTTGTGGCTGAATCGGTGGCGATGCGCCGTATTTTCAAAGCCGTCGAACTGGTTGCACCAACCAATGCCAGTGTCCAGATTTGCGGTGAAACAGGAGTTGGTAAAGAATGGGTTGCACGTGCTATCCATGCGCTCAGTGAGCGTTGGCGCGAACCCTTTATCGCCGTCAACTGTGGTGCGATTCCTGAAAGTCTTATAGAAAGTGCCTTGTTCGGACATGAAAAAGGCGCTTTCACTGGTGCATATAATGTTCATCACGGCTACTTTGAGCGTGCGGATAAAGGGACTTTGTTTCTGGATGAAATTGATGGGCTGCCAGTTTCAGCGCAGGCAAAGTTGTTACGCATACTCCAGGAAGGCGAATTCGAACGCGTGGGCGGGCGACAGACACTGAAATCTGACGTGCGAATCATCTGTGCCTCGAATCAAGACATCAAGACAATGACCACCTCTGGAGAATTCCGTCAAGATCTCTTTTATCGATTAAGTGTTGTTCCCATCCATATCCCACCGCTACGCGAACGTTTGGAAGACCTCTCGGCTCTGGTCCCTCACTTCCTCCATAAACTGGCTGAGAAAAACCAATGCAAACCTAAAGTACTGAGTGAGTCTGCATGGATGGCAACTATGACATATTCATGGCCTGGTAACGTCCGTGAACTTGAAAATATTCTTGAACGCGCCTACGTGTTTACCCAGGGTCAGGTGATAGAATATATTGACGTAACAAACGATCAAGCGCAGCATTTATCTGCTTCCGAAGAAGATAATAATCTCGATTTGCGTATGGCAAAAAAGCTGGCCAACATAGAACTGGAGAGAAAAATCATCCACGCTGGACTGAACCGGTTTACTGGCAATGTTAGTAAGGTCGCGCACGCAATGGGCATCACCCCGCGTGCGGTTCACCAGAAGTTAAAAGCCCTCAGCATCGATCCATCGATATACCGGAGAAAGCATGAAGCACCGGCTACCGAGATTTGAGCTATTGTGTTGAAAAATCTCGATAGGAGCTTCGTCTGATATTATCCCAGCTAATTAATATAGCGGAGGGATCGTCATCCTTAATGAGCATACAGGGGTGGACAAGTCGATAGTGCCTTCTCAATATCTGGGTATGGTATGAGATTGTCTGGAGATCAACACGGACAAGTAAATAATTTCACAAATTTTATCATATTGATTATTTTTCAATCGCTAGTGGGAATTAGTTGGTTTGTTAGTTTTGGCAGAGTGATTGATTAATCACTGTGGGTGTAATACCCCGTGGCTTGCCAGGTAATCTGTAGATGCGAATTTATTCGCACAAAACGACCAGATAGTGACGCCATAACCTTTGTGCGAATAAATTATTCGGCATGTCCTTATGCCTCTCCCCTTC
>QIHT01000039.1 GCA_003229115.1 Gammaproteobacteria bacterium
AACTGCGGGTGTCATGGCGTTACTGGGTGTCGCATTAACCCACTTGATTCCATACGAATACACCGGTGTCAGAACTTTTGAATCAATGCGCCTCATGGGTGAACCAGCTCTTGTTAAAGAAAGTAAGGAACTCTCACCACTGAGTTCGGAAGACCGGGCACGACCACGATTAGACGTTATTCGTGAACGCGGCAGCATCCGGATTGGATATTATTCCAACACCCTGCCTTTTGCCTTCCGTAACGATAACAACGAGGTGGTTGGTTTTGATATGGAAATGATCCACCAGTTAGCTAAAGATCTGGATCTGAAGATAGAACTTGCTCGCCTTAAAAATTATAAGATGGAACCACAATTACTGGCCGATGGAAGCGTTGATATCACTGTGGGCGGCAGAGCAATAACACCCGAACGTGCATTAGATGTTGCTTTCAGTAACCCTTACACTTACCACACAGCAGGTTTTGTTCTACTTGATGACAGAAGAGAGGAATTTGCTTCACTTGAATACATCTATGAAATGGAGCAACTGAACCTGGGGGTCGTCGATAACCCGTATTATAAAAAAATGGTACGCGACTTATTTCCTAACGCTGAACTAATACCCGTGGAAAGCACAAGAAAATACTTCAAGGGTCATTATAAAAATGTAGACGCTTTGGTTTTTTCTGCAGAATCGGGTGCAGCCTGGGCCATGCTTTATCCGGATTATTCTTCCGTGGTACCCAAAGGCTTAAAGCTAAAAGCCCCGGTGGGTTTTGCGTTACCAAAAGGTCAAATGGATTACGTGCAGTTCATCAATACCTGGTTAAAACTTAAGGAAGGTAACGGCACTCAACAAAATGTATATGACTACTGGATATTGGGCAAGAACCCCAAAGCAGATAAGGTGCGCTGGTCAGTGTTACGTAACGTGTTTGGCTGGGATATTTAAACCATTCGAATAACTAATAAGTTATTGCCGCGAAGAACGCAAAGGGCGCGAAAAAACATTTTTGTTTGTGTGTTTCCAGACCAGGATAAGGCTTCGTCGTCCCCGGCATTTTTTTCACTGTTCAACAATAGAGCCAGCAGCGTTATTGCTTCTGCTAGCCCGCTTTAAAACAGTAGAAAAATATTTAACGTTTTTCTTTGCGTCCTTTGCGTTCTTCGCGGCAAATAATAGTTTATGTTTGTAAGAACACTTATGGTCATACCATGCACCTCGACGCCTATCTGTGGATGTTCTTATTTATATAGGTAGCCGTGTTTTCTTTAACCGCCTTGTTGTACGCCTGTTGGAGTGAAGGCAGCACAATCTCATCTGGCTCACCTGTTAACTCATCCATAAATACTTTTTTAGACTCCGTCGCCAGTACCAGTACATTGTCATACAAACTATGGCAATGACCTGCCAACCAGCCTTTACCATAAAAAATATCGTTTTCGGCAGCGGTAATTTCTGCACCCTCAACCGGCATATTTTTAAGCTTGTCTAACCACGCATCAATTACTGGTCGCCAGGCTTCATCCTTCACAGTCGATGTGCCAAGATTAAACACAGGCAAGTCAGTGCGCTCATGACGTTTGTAATTATATGAATGGTTATCGTAAACAATGCACTGTCCATAATCTTCCTGTAGCGCTTCTACTACTGCTGAAACAATACGATAGAACTGTGCATGCCTGGCTTTACTGGTAGCAATCATTTCTTCAGTTTGCGGTTGTTTCCAGCACTCTTTACCCCAGGCTGTTTCATACACACATTCGTCGGTGTTACGATTCAAATCGTATTCATAGCGTGAATCGTGTGCGATTAATGTGATTGGCTGCTGCTCGATAAAGCTGCCGGTATAAGGGTCTTCTTCATAATAACGCTCAGACTCTGACAATAGACAATTCTCAACCAGTTCCGGACGCATGTTGCCACCATTGTGAATCGCTGCACTCATGGCAGGCTCATAGCGGTCAATCTTCAAGGTGAAGCCACCGCCATCCATTGTCGCGGTAAAAATATCGCGATCATTAATTTTTTTAATCATGGCTTCTTCAGATAGGGTTGTCACACTGCACTCCTGAATAAAATTCTTATCGACTAAAATACTAACAATACCGAAGCAGGTCAACACATACTAATCTTCCTTTTTTTGGCAATGTACTCTATAGCAACTGCCGATGCTGCGAAACCAAAAACTGATGTCACCATAACGCTGGATCCATAACCGTAATTGCAATCAAGACTCAAACCTGCGACTCCCGGTTTAGCATAACCAACTTTTCCCTTACTGTCCGGATAGCGCTGCTGCTCTATTGAATAAACACATGGCACACCAAAAGTGTATCTTTTGTTACGCGTAAAACCATAATTACTTCGTAAATCTGAACGCACTTTCGCTGCCAGTGGATCATTCCAGGTGCTTGATAAATCCGACACCTGAAGTTTCGTCGGATCAGTTAACCCGCCTGCCCCACCTGTCGTTATGATCGGTATTTTATTTCTCTTGCAGCAATAAATAATATTAGCTTTAGTTCTAAAACCATCAATCGCATCGATAACACAATCATAGCCACGTTCCAGAATATCGCGATCATTGTCTTCATCCAGAAATTTTTCAATAATGTTAACCTGACATTCAGGGTTTATATCGCGTAACCGGGCCTTCATTACTTCAACTTTTGACTGACCCAGGGTTGAATGAAGCGCATGAACCTGTCGATTTATATTGCTCTGCGAAATAGTGTCGCCATCAACCAGTGTAATCTCACCGACACCCGTTCTGACCAGTGATTCAACTGCCCATGAACCGACACCACCTATGCCAATCACGCACACATGCAGGCCTTGCAGCATCTCAACCATGGCTTCGCCATAGACACGCGCCAGGCTGCCAAACTTTTCTTCGTAATCGCTCATAAAAAATAGTTTTAAGTTATCAGTTTGCAGTTGGCAGAAAAAACGTTTTGACTGAAAACTGCCTACTGATAACTGCCAACTTTTCCCAACCTGTTTTCTGCTAATAACATATAATCGTCACATGTCTTCAACATCCAAAAACACGCCACAACGCGTCGGCTTCGTCAGCCTGGGCTGCCCTAAGGCAACGGTGGATTCGGAGCATATTCTCACACAGTTACGCGCCGAAGGTTATGACATTGTACCAACTTATCAGGGGGCCGATCTGGTGGTGGTTAACACCTGTGGTTTTATTGACGACGCAGTAGAAGAATCGCTTGATGCGATTGGCGAGGCGCTTAATGAAAACGGCAAAGTCATTGTTACCGGCTGCCTCGGCGCTAAGGGTGACATCGTAAAGAATACACATCCGAACGTACTGGCCGTCACCGGGCCACACGCTACAGCTGAAGTCATGCAAGCCGTACATAAACATCTACCACCGGAACACGACCCTTTTGTCGACCTGGTACCACCACAGGGCATCCGCTTAACACCTCGGCATTACGCCTACCTGAAAATATCCGAGGGTTGCAACCATCGTTGCACCTTCTGCATCATCCCTTCATTGCGTGGTGACCTGGTAAGCCGGCCTGTTAACGATGTTTTGTCAGAAGCTAAACGACTGGCCGAATCCGGTGTTAAAGAATTACTTGTCATCTCGCAGGATACCAGTGCATACGGCGTGGATGTTAAGTACAAAACCGAATTCTGGGACGGCGTGCCGGTTAAAACACGTATGACTGAATTATGCGAAGCCTTAAGTAGCCTCGGTATTTGGGTTCGCCTGCACTATGTTTACCCTTACCCGCATGTTGACGAAATCATCCCTTTAATGAACCAGGGGAAAATACTGCCTTACCTGGACATTCCTTTTCAACACGCCAATACACGTATCCTGAAAGCCATGAAACGTCCGGCCTCGAGTGAAAATACACTACAGCGTATTAAAAAGTGGCGTGAACATTGTCCTGAACTTACCTTGCGCAGTACTTTCATTGTTGGCTTCCCCGGCGAAACTGAAGAAGAATTTCAGCAGTTGCTGGATTTTCTGGATGAAGCCCAACTCGACCGCGTCGGCTGTTTTGCCTATTCACCTGTCGAAGGTGCTGTCGCCAATGATCTTGGTAATTTAATCCCTGAAGAGATCAAACAGCAACGTCTGCAACGTTTCATGGAAAAACAGGCGGCTATCAGCACACAAAGACTTAAACGTAACATCGGAAAAGAACTTGTTGTTCTGGTTGATGAAGTCAGCCAGTCAGGTGCCGTAGCACGAAGTATGGCTGATGCACCGGATATTGATGGCCTTGTTTATATCACCAACATTGAAGATTATGATATACAACCCGGGGACTTTGTAACAGTTCACATTGATAACACCGATGAACACGATATGTGGGCTACGCTTTTTAATTAACGTCATTGGTTGTTCGTCGTTGGTCGTTGGTTATTCGTCGTTCGTTTTAAGACCAAAGACTAACGACGAATAACCAACGACCAACGACCAACGACTTATTATGAACGATCCTGTCAATCTTACCTCAGCCTTTTTACTAGGCCTTTTCAGCACCATTCACTGTATTGGAATGTGCGGCGGGATTATCGGAGCCCTGAGTCTTAGCCTGCCTGTAGAAGTACGAAACAACAAACCTCGCCTCTTCATTTTTGTGACTACCTACAACATCGGCCGCATCACCAGCTACACTCTGGCAGGCATGGCTGCCGGTGCTTTAGGTACAGGCGTACTGGCTTCTACAGGTTTTGATCAGGGACATGCTGTACTGCGTTACCTTGGCGTAACTATGATGGTGGCGGTGGGTATTTACCTCGCTGGCTGGCTGCCACAGCTCGCCGTGATAGAAAAAATTGGCGTGCCACTGTGGAAAAAGCTGGAGCCCATAGGGCGTAAATTAATGCCCGTTGCCAACCTGCCAAAAGCTCTGGCCTACGGTATGATTTGGGGCTGGCTACCCTGTGGTCTGGTGTACTTCGTTCTGATCTGGACATTAACCGCAGGTGGTGCACTCCACGGTGCGTTAATGATGCTTGCATTCGGATTAGGCACATTACCTACTCTGTTGGCCGCAGGTTTTATGACTTCATGGGTAACACGTTTTGCCAGAAATCCAACTACCAGAACGATTGTTGGTGTGTTAATTATCGCCATGGCGATTGGCAGCCTGTTCGTTCCCATGGCAACTCATCACCATTAGATTTCATGCCAGGCACTACCAACAACCAGGCTTTCAGTCAGCTTATCGGGAACTCACCTGCACTCGAGGCAGTAATACGTACCGCACAGATTGCAGCCGCCGCTGATGTACACATATTGATTGAAGGCGATACCGGCACCGGCAAAGAACTCATTGCAAAGGCTATACAGGAAAGCGGCGTACGCATAGATAAACCTTTTGTTATTCTTAACTGTGCCGCCTTACCAAACGAACTCACAGAATCTTTGTTATTCGGCCACGAAAAAGGTGCGTTCACAGGAGCCACCGAAAGAAAAGATGGATACGTTCAACGCGCGCATCAGGGCACGTTATTTCTGGATGAGATTGGTGAACTACCATTGACGTTGCAGGCTAAACTGTTACGTTTTCTGGAAAACGGAGAATGCCAACGCGTTGGTTCTCACGAACTCGAAATCGTTAATGTTCGGGTCATAGCGGCAACACACCGTAATTTACTAACCATGATTGATGAAAGTCTTTTCCGCCAGGATCTTTTCTATCGATTGAGTGTTGTTACCATACGTATGCCTTCACTTAAAGAACGTCGAAAAGATATTACCAAACTCAGCCAGTATTTTCTGAAACAGGCTGCTGTACGCAATAATAATCAGCCCACTTCGTTTAATTCTAATACCCTCTCAGTACTAAAAAACTACAGATGGCCTGGAAACATTCGTGAACTTAAAAATGTCTGCGAATATGTTTCCGCAATGACGCCGGGGGAGAACATTGATAGTCGTAACCTACCAATGGAGTTGCGCCTTGTTAGCGGCAACTCGTCAACAGGTTTTATTCTTCCAGAAGGCGGCATCGACATGGAGGCACTGGAAGTTGATTTTATCAATCAGGCACTCGAACAAACCGATGGCAACAAAAGCAAAGCAGCTCGCCTACTAGGTTTAAGCCGCGATGCATTTCTTTACAGGTTAAAGAAACATGATCTATAAGGAAGCAACTAACCTATAACATTTCCTGGTTAAAACGAACCCTGCCAGCCAAGCGTAAAGATAAGATCTGTTTCCAGCTGTGGTCCATCAAGATCCTGATGAATCGGCGCACCTACTTCGGCAGCAAATCGATGACCAGTGAGATGTCCGCCGGTATCCCAACTTACTCCAACGAGTAAATCAACTCGTGTACCTGCTCGTAAATCTGTTCTTGCTGTTGGTACCATCACCGGAGCCATTGGATTTAACTTATCATCAATACCATCAATGTTGTCCCAGGTCTCCGCCGCTATGCGCACCGAACTGCTGAATACCCGTGTCACTTCGTGACTATACCAGGAAGTCAGCATATATCGATCGCCCAGTGTATAGCCATTACCGTTATCGCCCAGGCGTAAAGTCGCGCGCGCCTGAACACCGAGCTGTGAACCGTCGATAGATTTCAACCAGGTGATACCCGGAAATAGATCATAAGTTCCAGAACCTAACTGCATTGGATAGGGCAGCTGCACTTCCAACCCCATCGAAGCTGGTATGATGTCTTTTTCATCAATGGAGCCCGTTGGCACACTCAAAGCCATGTTCAACAACAGGCTTTGTTTACCATCGTTAATAAGATCATAAACGCCGGAAATTTTGATATCACCGATACCATCAGCTTCGGTAGTAAATTCTACTCTATTCATGTTGACCCGATGATCCATCGAAATATCCAGTATCGGTAGCATTATCATCAATGTCAGCTTGTCCGATACACCGTACATGCCGCCCAACATATGCATGTCCATCGTCATCTTCAAAGGGCTGACCATGAATCCCGGCAAGGGGCTAGAGACACTGTTTGTACCATCGCGATTACCATCCATCTCCATGCGCATAAAACGATATGAAAGCATCCAGCCATCCTCATGATGGCTGTGTGCGCCCATTACTCCGATGGGCTCCTCTGCTGTCATGATATGTCCGGCATTAACCTGCTGGAAAGATGTCATTGTGGCTAACAAATAAAGCAGCCCACATTTAATGGTGAAACGCATGTCTACTTCTCGCTAAAAGTTTTAATTCCCATAACCCTTAGCGAAAACTATGCCAACAAACGAAACCAATAAAAATCAACGGCTTATAATAATTCTCATTATCAAGCACGCCATTTTAGTGTAACATCTCACGACAGGCTGTGTGAAATGACACAACAAACTTACAAGTAACGACACCATGGTTCAGATTGATATAAACAAAAACACGGGTAACGGCACTATCGTGCTAAAACCTAATAATTCCGCAACATGGCATTTCAATGTTCTTATTATTAGTTCACTGACGCTGCTTGCATTCCTGATAGCAGGTATTTTTCTGATACAAGGTCTGTGGTTAATTCTTCCATTTTCAGGCCTTGAACTGATAATGCTCTATTTCGGACTGACTGGTTTATGTGCGCGCCAATACTAAAACAGAAGTCATTACCTTTCACGACAATATGGTCATTATCGAAAAAGGACATACACACTCAGAACATTCATGGGAGTATCAACGCTCCTGGGCAAAGATTTTTATTAAAACACCTGAACACAGAGGCCATCCAAAACGAATATTTATTCGTTCTCATGGAAAAGAACTGGAACTGGGTGCTTTTCTCAATAAACAGGACAAAGAAAGCTTTAAGGGCACCTCTATTAATTGTCTTTTCGCCCGATTTCTGCGTTGAATGAATTTCTGCGATCCTCATGTATGCCTTATACACTGCGGTTCTCAAAATCCATCCGCCTTGAACTCGAACGAAAATCCTAATTAATAGAGGCACCCTTATATCAAAACTTAAAAATATTGTTTATTGCAGACGCTCTGAAAACGTCAACCAATCCTTATGACAACCACTCGACTACCTGTATTCAAGATAATTTCCTTAGCAATTATCACTACATTAATATCAGCCAAAAATGTTTTGGCAGAAATAATTATTCTTAATAAAGATAATACAACTCATATAACTTTTAAGAAAGTTAAACCTAGTAATTATTTTTTCAAACAAGGTGCTTTAAAAATACAGGTAAACAATAGCGCTTCTTTTCTTTTACTGCCTTTTGAAAACACAAGACAAATTACTAAGGTTTCATTTCAATGGAAAAAATCAGGGATGATTAACATCAAAGATTCTGAACATGAAGAAACACGCCAGGGCGATGATGCTTACCTGCGCGTGGGTCTGGCCCTCAAGGGGAAAAACACGGTAGCCAATCCACTGGCGCCACAATGGGCTAAACAAGTCAGGGAAGTACTGCATCACGCCTCTAACAAAATGATTTACTTAACTCCAGGCTCAAAACACAACGTCGGCGAACACTGGAAAAGCCCGTATACTGACGATGTGGATATTATTGCAGTAAGCAGTAAAATAAAAGCTGATGGCTGGAATTATTCGGAACATGAATTCGAGGATAGCCAGTCAGTCGTAGGATTATGGCTAATGGCGGATGGTGATAATACCCAGTCAACGTTTACCAGCTGGCTTAAGTCACTAACACTTGAGTAATCTGTTTTAAAAAAATCCAAAGCTATCTACCACAGAGGGTGCAGCTTGCATGGGCAAAGTATTACGTAGCCCTGAGAACACAGAGTTTTATTGCCCTTTCGAACGTATGTGAAAGATCTCTTTTATTCGTAGGCCTGCATAAGGTACGTTGCAGGCAATGCCAAAAAACGCCGGCAACGGCAAAGCCTTATCCCGGCCTACAGTTAACACTTAGGTAATCGTTTAAAAAAATCCAAAGCTATCTACCACAGAGGCACAGAGAACACAGAGAAATCTCGTTATTGTTAACTGCGCCTACGGCGCATTAACAATATAAACCTCTGTGCTCTCTGTGCCTCTGTGGTAAAAACTTCTAAAGTCTTTAGCCTCTATACCGTTTTTTCCTGCGCACAATACGAACATACTCGCGTCGAATTTCCTTTCGATAAGCATATGCAAATGGCAACAACATAATCAACAACAGTAACGGGTGCACCACTCCAATTCGACCATCTGAATCTGAACCCGTGCTAGCAGACGCCGGCTGTAGAACGACACCACCTGGATCTCTGATAACAAAGTCGCGAGTTTTATCAGCATCGTTCGGCCCACCATCTTCAATAGTCAGCTGCATACAGAAATGAAATGGCGTTAACCCGGGCGTGTACAGGGCACTGCCCGGAGCCGGGCATATGCCTAACTCACCCGGCGCACTGCTCACCCTGTTATTACTATTTCGAACAAAGCTGAACCAGCCATCTATTGGGTTGTATTTGCGATATACCGAATTCGCCTGCAACGCTGAAGGCAAAGGAATAACAACATTGGCAGAACTAATCGACGGATTCAGTCCGGAGATTTCAAAGTCGTAAAATCCGCTGGTGTTTGCATTGCCATCCACGGCATTGGTCGCAATACCACCGGCCTGACCACCATTAGCTTCCAGTTGCGCCTGACTGATCAGAACCCCTGCCACGCCTGCAGCTACCGCAGTAGTGCCCTTCCTGATATCAAGACCGGGATCCGTTTGAACAATGTAGCTATTGCCCAGATCACCCGTCTGGTTATTAATGACATAAGGCGGTAAGAACAGATTATCCAGATAATTAGGTATGCCGTCGCCATCCTCATCACCGAAGAGCTCCTGTGGGTCATCATCATCAATACCATCTCCATCGGTATCTACATTAGTGGGTAGTACTATTGCTACTCCCCCTTGAGCAACAAGTAACATGCTACGTATCGTTGTATCACCACCGTCAGTCACACTGACTTCAACGGGATAGAAACCTGGTGAGAGCATTGTGGCATCAACAACTAGAATACTGTTATCAAACGGCGGCGCGCCTGCTTGTGCTAACAACGCGCTATCCGACATAGACCAATCATAGAACAGGATATTATTATTAGGGTCAACTGCGTTAGCTGTCAGAGTCGCTGCACCACCAGCAATCGTAATCGTTGAACCTACACCTTCACCGCCTTGCATAACACTGATATCAACAACGGGTGGCACGATAAAACCACCACCTGCGATAAGAATATCCTGGTTAATAATTGCACCTAACGCCGCATCAACAGGATTGGATAAAGTCAGAGAGAGTATTTTGGCGAACTCGGTGACACCTAAAGTCAGAATATCAATATCAATAAACCCGGTCGTAGTGCCATTTACTATGGTGATAGTACCGCTTGATTGTCCAGGTGCGCCAACAACCGTGTAGTCCAGACCTGCAGTTGTTGTATTACCAATCGTATAATCCACGTTAACATCAACGCCAATCGGGCCATTCAAAATAACCTCGAATCGTGCTGTCGCCGTTGACGATGGGCCTGGGATACTTGTCACCTGGCCAGATATCGTAGTAATTAGTGGTCGAACTGTCACAGATTGATTCCTCGTTGACAGGTTGCTTTCGCTGTCACATGAATGCCAGGTGACGGTGTAAGAACCTGGCCTCAGCGGATCAATGGTGTCTGGTGTGCTACCTAATTCGCCGCAGGTTATTGATCCATCAACAACAGGTATCACGGTCGATATATTGCCTTCATTACCATCATTAGCTGTCGCCACGCCAATATCAACCATTGTTAAATGGCCTGTTGAATTAACCGTGACATCAGCAGGAACGGTAATTGTTGGGCCAACACTATCTACTGTCGGGTCTGTACCTATTAGAAACTCCTGTAAATTACTAACGCCATCACCGTCCTGATCAAGTGCTGCATCGGCAGGATCATCCTTATTAAAACCAAAGTCCGTCTCGAAAGTATCCGGCATGCCATCGTTATCATCATCGATATCACAAGCATCACCACCCGGTGTAGAAACGCCTATATTTTGGGCGGGGTTGGTAGAATTATTGGCATTAATGATCTGGTCACCATCATTATCAGCCTGACCAGCATTAGGTGTCGCCGGACAGTTGTCGATGTAATCAACCACACCATCATTATCTGTATCCGGTGGTGAAACAGTCACTAGCGCCGTATCCGTCAGTCCATCTGAATCAGTAACGGTGTAAGTAAATGTTTCAGAAACCGTTGCACCAGGCACTGGTGTGTAATTGATATCGTTATTAGCCGTGCCAGCGTTGTTAACTGTTATTGCACCACCGTTGGAACCCGTTATTGTCTGCATCGCCAGTGTTTTGGTATC
>QIHT01000177.1 GCA_003229115.1 Gammaproteobacteria bacterium
TAACATGGTCCAGCCATCTTCATCTTTGTAAATTTTCACATGGTCGTGTGAGACCTGCCATAGAAGTTGTTGAAAATCTTGTTTTGATCTGGGGGCATCGATCTCATGTGTTATGTAGGTGCAGCAAATGGAAGCGGTGCAAAAATCGCATTTGGTTTCAGATGTCATTATTACCTTCTTAAGAGGCTTTAATTTTTTTATACGCATGTTCATAGGTTTACAATATTCCAAATTGTTTCAGGTTTCCAGTATTTTTCACTACAAAAGTTCCATCGCTCTGTTGTTCAGCAAACAATCCCAGGCTGGATCGCAGGTTTTTACTGGCGCTGTTGTTTGGAGATAGTTTTAGCTCAATATTATAGCTACCATCACCACTCACATGACTTTCACCGTTTATGTTTATGTGGCCACCCTTATTGTTGATGGTGGCCATTAGCGGGAAATCATCTGACTCGACTAGCGTGATTTCAACATCTCCAAGTTTTGCTTCTTCTGCAATGGTAACCGTCGCGTTTTTCCAGTGAATGTTGCCAACAGCGGTGGGCGTTTGTTGGTATGTCCAGTTTGCTGATTCCAGTTGAATGGAAATAAGTCCGTCTAACTCTCCAAGCGGGAGTCCGGCTAAATTTCCCAGTGACTGTGCATCTATTTCAGTATAAAGATCTCTTGCTACAAATGAACCTGTAATGCCGATACCGAATTGACCCTGTAACGGTCTGTTCTGGTAACTGGCATCCAGTTCTATGCAGGCTTCTGCGGTTAACAGGCGCCAGCTACAAAAAGACCAGTTTGCGTTATTAATGATATATTTTGATGAGATGGTTATACGCCGTGCCGAACCATTCCAGATGGTGCCGTTAACGCCCTGTAATTTTATTTCCTGTACGGATTCACCCAGTAAATTGGTGACGGTTGTGGCGGGCAGGGCGGTAATGAGGAAAAAAATGTAGGTGATCACTCCGGTGATCACATAATGTTTAGGTTTCATTGACTTCAACTTCTACTGAATGACAATCTTGCATTCACGGTGCCAGGTTTTTCGGCGCGCTCAATGTTGGCAGAAGTAATACTGATGCCGTGTTGTTGTTCCAGCGTGTTAAGCCAGATTAGCATCTGGTTAAAAGATGCAGTATCGAGTTTTACGCGGGCACCTTCTTTGCCGGATGACTCAAGTTTTCCAAGACTGTCTTTAAGTCCGGAGATTTTTGCACTTTGCTCAATAAGCAGCGAGACCGGTTGATTGCTGCTGGTCACGGTTTTGGCACCGGAGCGTTTAAGGGTTTTGACTTCGGCAGCAGCTTCACGCATCCAGCTTACGATGCTTTGCTGTGATTTGTATTGTTGTTGCTGTTGCTCCAGTCCCTGGTAGATCGGCTCCCAGACTATAAGGTAGAACAGGGTGATGGCGATGAAAATAGACGCTGTATTTACCAGTAACTGGTCACGTTGTGGCAGACTCTGGTGCCAGAGGATGAATGTTTCAAGTTGCTGTTTCATGATCCGGCCTTTTGTACGCGTATACTACCTTTGACCTGGTCTTTTTCTGAAGACGAAGAAACAATTTCGGATTTTAAAGGTGACTGGTTAATTTTTTTGTTTAGAGATTCTATCGCCTGTAAGTTGGTTCCGGTTAACTCCAGCTCCATTTTGTTGTTACGGTAACTTATGGTTTGCAAGTTAATTTCTTTTTCAGAAGAGAGTGCGCTTGCCGAGTTAGTGAGTAGCGCGACCATACTGGTGCCTTCACTTGTGGAGCCGCCTCCTTTTAGTTCTTTCAGTTTTTGTTCCATCTGTACCCGTGCGTTGACAATTTTTTTACTTCTGGGGAAGGAGCTTTTGTATATTTTTTCAATTTGAATACTTAATTGTTTGTTTTTGTCTTTCAGATCGTAGTACTCGGTGGTGGCGCTTCCCAGCCCCAGCACAATCCATATGACAGCCAGCGATGCAGCTAGTCGCCAGCGTTTCCATTCGACATTATCTTTGCGTTTAGGCTTGTAGGCATCCTGTAACAGGTTGAGTGGCATGGCATTGTTGTACTGGCCACAATAAATCACCAAAGGATGTGTGTTGTAGCTGACTTTGATGAGTTCTATATCGTCAGGTAAGAATTCTACCAAGGCGCGTGTAACATCGTCCTCGGCTTCACCATCAAGGGTGAACAGGATAATTTTTTCTGGCGTTTTCAGGGATTCCTGTTGCAACAATGAGGTGATTATTATTAGTAAGGTATCGCGATCGAATTCACTGCCGTTAAACGTGTTTAATTGTAGGTTAGCCTGTTCACCGTGCAGAAGGATGGCCCATTGACTACCGTTGCCTGCAGTCAGGCAGAGGGTATCAGGAATTATGGCAACAGGTTCTATGCCGGCCTGATTCATGGTGTCGATGATAGAATCCAGTGTGGCTTTTTTTATAGCAGCGACGGGGATCGAAGCATCTTGCTGTGGTTGTCCAGCCACGAAGTGCAGGTCATCTACGTCATCGGCAATTTGTTCTTCCAGCGCAAAAGGAATGGCGCGTAAAAGTTTTTGCCGATTTTTTATGGGTAGTTGTGTCGATCCAATGTAAACAGAGGTGTTATCCAGCAGTACAACCGATTTGTGTTTTTCTGCAATGACAGCAGCATCGGAAAGAGAGCCATGAGTAATCATGCTGGTGAGTTCACCCGTGCTATTTACCAGTGACCAGCTGGCAGTCGCGGGATTGTCAGGGCTAAAGTGAATGAGTAAGGTGTCAGCCACTAGTAGACTCCCTGTGAGCGCGCTATAACCCGGGTATTGCCCTCATCATCACGGTAAAGAATGCTATACATCAGTGTTCTCGATTGTCCGAGTTGTATTTCAGTTTTTAGTAAAAAGTATTCGGTGCTAACGGATAAACCCTGTGTATCCTTGATGGTCTTCTTCAGGTCTTTGTAGCCAAGAAACTCGTTAATATCAGCAAAAGGGTCATCGGTTCGTCGTTCTATGATGCCCGCACCATCTACATTTTCTGCTAATGAGTTTAGCACTTCCTCAGATGCGGTGTTAACGTTGATAGAAGCGGGAACGCCGAACGCACAGACGAATGGAGCGATAGCTTCATAGATTTTGTTGTTCTCAAAACCTTTGATGAGTCGTAGCTCGCTAACGCTTTGCAGTGGCGTATTTGCAGTGCGGTAGGGTGTTGCAAGATTCATGTAATAGCCGTCTTCTGCACCGTCAGGTACGGTGGTTTGGGCTTGTCCATTGTCAGTATCAATCCAGTCGATAATTGCCTGTGACAGGTCGCTGTTCAAATTGAGTCTGGCTTTGCTGCTTGCATTTGCTACCAGACGTTTGAATCGATCCTGGGCAATGGTATCAACAGTGCCTTTTGTTATCAGCGAGTTCAGATTGAAACAGGCTTGCAGGTCAGTGGCCTGTGACCTTATCAGCGCGTTTTCGAAAGGGAATTCGTAGAGATCTGCCCAGCTTTCTTTGTCGGAGTGCTCATCCTTATCTCCATAATAATCCGTATCGTTGTCCTTACGGTCTTCATATAATGCGATGCTCAAGAGGTTTTCTGCTGCTGATACGTATTGCACCGCTTGTTCACTGGATAACATATTGCTGGTACGGCGCACATCCAGCTGCAGGCGAGTGGCAATATTGACGCTGATAATAGTGGCCAGGGCGACTATTAATAAAGCCGTAATCAGGGCAACGCCTTTTTGTGAATATGCAATCGACATTAACTGCTCACCTTGTAGATACGAGTCAAGTCTCCCCAGCCTTCAAGTTCAAGTTTAAATTCAATAGCTCTGGGACTGTCGACTTGAGCACCAGGTGCAATGGTCAGGTTAAGTGGCGGCCACTGGTCATGCCATTTGCCTTTGTCATCCATGTAACGTAACTCAGCCAGATTTACACCTTCCAGCAGGATGTCTTCATAGGGCTCCATGCCCTGAACCCTGTCCAGTTGTGGCCAGAACAATCGACTAAGCTGGTCGTCTTCCAGCCGGTAGGCGACGCGTAACAAATGACTGCGTAGAAGTTTTGCCGGGTTGCGTCGGCCGTTTCGAGTAAATTCCACCAGGTAGTCAATGTTGGTTCCAGATACAAGATGAGGTTGTTGGTTGCCGAATTCATCACGAATTTTGCGTCTGGACATTTGTGTGAAGTCGCGTGTCATTGTAAACATGGCGCGTTGAACGGTACGTATTTTTTCCATTTCTGCTTCAATTATAGCGCTATTTGAAATGACACTGCTTAATCCGCCATAAGCCATGGCCGACATAATAGCGAACACGGCAATGGCTATTAACAACTCGAGTAGAGTGAAACCGTTTCTGGCCGGTTTTTTTGTGCTAGTTCCTGGGTGCATTTCTTACGTTGCCCGTAAGTTGAGTCAGTTTGTTTTTGCGTTGTTTGTCTGCGTAAATCTGAAAACTGACTTCGCGTACTTCTTTAGTAATGGCCAGCTTTTTGGTGGTTCGGGTCCAGAACCATTCATAATTTGCCATTTCCGTTGAACCTTTTTCATCGCCAACGCTGGGGAATGAATTTCCAACCTGAAGTCTTGTCATCTCGTTCATGGCAACCCAGTGTGCAATGCTTTTTTGTTTTAAATAGGTGGCTTGCCGGGCCTGACTGCCAGAGGTGTTGAGGATGGCGCCGAGGGAGATGGCAATAACGGCCAGTGCAATTAGTACTTCGATTAAGGTAAAGCCCTTATCTGAATTTTTTTCAGGGGTGTTACAGGTCACTGATGGTTACCGAATGTTTGCCATCGATGGTGGCATTGACGATGTAACTGGTCTCTACGCCGGGAAAAATAAATCTGGCGGAAAACTCGGGCGTGATTTCTTCACTCGACATCAGATAAATCTGTGGTTTGATCTTTATTTCATCCTCTGCGTCATCTTCTTTCGGGTTTTCAGGTTCATCAGCGATGATGATATCGGTTTGCTCGATGGAAAGTTCAATCTCCATATCAAGAGGCAGTGCGCGCTTGCGTAATAATTTGTCAGCATCTACGGGTTGCCATCTGTTCCCGTTCAGTGACAGGAACTGGTAACCGTTAGCATCAAACATGAGGCCGTATTCGGTATTCCTGAGTACAGCTTCCTCAAGTGCGAGCTGTAATAGCAGGTTGAGTCTTCGCGCTTCTTCTTTTAAGAGTTCTTCTGGAGAATTGCTTCGTATTGACAGTATCAGGAAGGAAAAAAGAATCGATATAATAACCACGACAACGAGTAACTCGAGCAGAGTGAATCCATTCGCCCTGCTTGATTTTGAAAATTTCAGGGGAGTTTCAAGGCGGGGTTTAGTCAAGATCCCACGAACCAATATCTGAAAATACGCCTTCACCACCGGGTGCGCCGTCAGCGCCCAGCGAATAAATGTCTATCTCGCCGTGCTGCCCCGGGCTCAGATACAGGTAGTCATTACCCCATGGATCTTTGCGTAATTTTTTTACGTAACCCCCCTGTTTCCAGTTGGCGGGTTCGGGGGTTCCGCTGGGTCTTTTAACCAGTGCCTCCAGCCCCTGGTCAGTGGTGGGATAGATAAAATTATCCAGTCGGTAAACATCCAGCGCGCTTTCAAAGGCAGTGATGTCGTGTTTGGCTTTGGCGACGCGCGCTTTATCCGGGTTATCCATGATTCGGGGTACAACAACGCCGGCGAGGATGCCGAGAATTACGATGACGACCATGAGCTCGATCAGGGTAAAACCATGTTGTTGTCTATTTATGTTGTTCACTGCTTGATGCTCCTGTGATTTTTGCGACTTGTTACGCAACAGGTTAGAGTGCTGCGATTGCTGTTAGTTTGGCTGAATTACAGTGGTTTTGCTGGAGATAGTAACAAATGCTTTTCAACGTGCCTATGAGAAACCGTATTTCAATGCACTGGAATCATAGCCTGTGGCTGATAATTCTGGTATTGAGCCTGTCGTTGCAGGCAGGAGAGCATGCAATAAGCTGGCGTTTTGACCGTGATCTGATCGCCAGCGGTCACTACTGGTTGCTGATAAGCGGGCACTTTGTGCACCTCAACTGGGCACATTGGGGGCTTAATATGGCTGGCCTCGCGATTGTGGCTTTCTTTTTCAGCCCCTATGGCAATGTGGTGCAATGGTTGTTTGTGACGGCAGTGTCAGCGATTTTTGTGGGCCTGGGGCTTTACTGGCTGAACCCGGATGTAGGTACCTATGTGGGTTTATCAGGTGTTTTGCACGGCCTGTTTATCTACGGCGCCATGCGTGAAACGCGTTTTTATCCGGCCAGTGGTTATGCGCTGCTGGCATTGCTAGTGGCTAAATTGATCTGGGAGTTGATGAATGGGCCTTTGCCGGGATCTGAAGATTTGACTGAAGGCCGGGTGATTACCGATGCGCATTTTTACGGCGCGGTAGGGGGTTTAGTCTCGGCTTTGGTGTTATCGCGCCGGACAAAGGGCACCTCTACCTAATGGCACTTACTTTAGCGTCAGAAGAGCAAAATTACGTCATTGCGAGCGGTAGCGCGGCAATCTGCTTCAGTACGTGGAATTCAGGAGATTGCCGCGCTACCGCTCGCAATGACGGTTCTATTTATGACGCGCTTTGTTTTCTATGGCAAAAGAACAACTTATTTTTCTTAAGTAAGTCCCCTTTATTTGACCAACTGGTTAAGATCAAAAATCGGTAGCAGAATACCGAGCACGATCAGTAATACCATCAATCCCATCACACTGATGATGACCGGTTCCATAATGCCAACGATAAAGGCAATCATGGTGACCTGTTCACGCTCCAGTTGCTTGGAGGCACGCTCCAGCATCTGCTCCAGTTCGCCGCTGTTTTCTCCACTGGCAATCAGTTGCAGCGTAATGGGCGGGAACAATTTGCTGTGTGCCAGTGCTTTGCTGATGCCGGTGCCTTCTCTCACCCGGTCGGTGGCTTCAAGAATGGCGTTACGTAGTGG
Source organism: Gammaproteobacteria bacterium (assembly GCA_003229115.1). Classification (GTDB taxonomy): domain Bacteria; phylum Pseudomonadota; class Gammaproteobacteria; order SZUA-229; family SZUA-229; genus SZUA-116. The sequence goes on from QIHT01000177.1 coordinate 6,932, forward strand.
CAGGTTGCCAACCACCTGCGCGGATATTGTCATGGCTTCAAGCACGGCCACACCACTGCCCGAGAGGATGCTAAAGGTTCGGGTGAACTGAGCGGTATTGAGTCCTCGCACCAGCTTTTGTATGAGCGGCAAGCGCAGTAAAAGGCGGTGGTAGATTTCCCGGTATTCAGGTTTTTTCAGCAAAGCTTTCAGACCGATAATGCCAGCCACGAACAGGATGAGTGCATAAACCCCCCAGTTGATAATAAAGTCGCTCATGGCGATCAGTGTTTTGGTGAGTGCGGGTAGCTCTTCGCCAATATCATCAAATACCGAAACTACCTGGGGAACCACGTAAGCCATCAGGAAAGAGATAATCAGAATGGCGAAGCCGGTGAGAAAAACTGGGTAAATCATTGCCTGGCTGACTTTGCTCTGTAATTCCTGGCGGGTTTCGGTGTAATCGGCGAGTCTTTCCAGTACGGTATCGAGGTGGCCGGATTTTTCTCCAGCGTCAACCGTGGCGCAATAAAGTTGCGGAAAAACTTTCGGGAATTCCGACAACCCGGCTGCCAGCGTGTGGCCTTCCATGACTTTAGAACGCACCGCATACATCATGCTCTGGATGCGTTGTTTTTCGGACTGGTTAGCAACCGCGGCCAGCGATTCTTCCAGAGGTAAGGCGGCCTGCACCAATGTGGCAAGTTGCCGGGTGATCAGTGCAAGTTCTGTTGTGCTGATACCTCGTTGAAATAAGCTTGATTGACTGAAGGCGGACGGTTTTGACGATGATTTTTTTTCAGTCGCGCTGGTGGTATCAACTTGAATTGGTATCAGACCCTTGTCGCGAAGTAACTGACGCACCTGTTTAGCAGTGTCACCTTCAATAACCCCTTTTTTTTCTTTGCCCTTTTCGTCGAGCGCAACGTATTCGAAAGCGGCCATGGAAATTCAGTGAAAAGTGAAAAGTGAAAAGTGAAAAGTGAAAAGCGGGTAAGCAGCAACCAGGTTGCTGATGTTAAATGTTTTACAGGGTTTTAACTTTTCACTTTTCATTTTTCACTTTTCACTTTTCACTATGTTTTAGTCTTCTCGGCTGACGCGTAGCACTTCTTCGAGCGAGGTTACGCCTTGAAGAATCATGCGTTTGCCGTCCTGTCGGAGGCTGGGGGTTTTGGTGCGTGCGTATTTTTCCATGGCGTTTTCGCCTTCACCATCGTGAATCATGTCCAGTAGTTTGTCATCGACGGGGATCAGTTCATATAAACCGGTACGACCTTCATAACCCTGGTAGTTGCATTTCTCGCAACCGCTAGCTTTGTAGATAATGGTGTTATCGTCTTTTTCCATTTTCAACCATTCGTGTTCGCTGTCGGTAATCGGATGGGCTATTTTGCAATCGGGACAGAGTTTGCGTACCAGTCTTTGTGCCAGCACACCGATCAGGCTGGAAGCCAGTAGAAAAGGTTCAACACCCATGTCGCGCAAGCGGGTGATGGCGCCGATGGCGGTGTTGGTGTGCAGGGTGGAGAGCACCAGGTGCCCGGTTAAACTGGCCTGCACGGCAATGGATGCGGTTTCCAGATCACGGATTTCACCAATCATGACCACGTCCGGATCCTGGCGCAGGATTGAACGCAGGCCTTTGGCAAAGGTCATTTCGACTTTATTGTTGACCTGGGTTTGACCGATACCATCAATGTAATATT
>QIHT01000128.1 GCA_003229115.1 Gammaproteobacteria bacterium
AAATCGCTGCTGGCGATTTAGTCGCACCTACAATTAATACCCCGTCAGCTTGCTGCGGGGTAGTTTATTTATGCTCAGCGGAATTTATCCCGAGTTATCAGCGAGGTTCCTAATGGCAAAAGAAATACTTATTGCTCTTAAGTAAGTGCCATTAATGTCTGATATGAATTGAACATAGCATTGTCTGAATCTGGTCAGGTGTAAAACTTAACTGGTCAAAATTGGTCAAAAGCCTGTAAAATCAACGCCTTTTCACGCTCCTGGAAAACAAGTATGAAGACAGAAATGGGCAGCAAACTATGCATCGCATACGTTAAGGCTCTGCTCATCGTGCTGTTGGTCATGTCTGTGGTTGCCTGTTCGTATGTCTCTTCTGCCAGGCAGCAATTTGCTGAAGATTTGTCGGCAACCATACTCAGCCATGATGATCCGGCAACCGTCAAACAGGCTATCCCGGCCTACCTGATACTGGTTGACAGTATGATCCGGGGCGACCAGGAGAATATCGGCCTGTTGATATCTGGCTCACGTTTATATGGCTCATACGCTTCTGTATTCATCGACAAAACAGCACGCAAAATAACCCTGTCAAACAGAGCTTTTGGTTATGCCAGTCGCGCCATGTGTTTGAAAAAGCCCGCAGCCTGTAATGCGAAAACCATGTCCTACCCGCAGTACGAACAGTTGCTCAAACAATTTACAAAAGAAGATGCGGATGCATTGTTTGCTTATGGTGCGGCATGGGCGGGGCTGGTGCAGGCAAACAGCGCAGACTGGAATGCGGTGGCAGAACTGCCAAAAGTCAAAGCCACGATTCAGCGAGTGCTGGAGCTTGAAGAGACCATCAGTAATGGCGATGCACACGTCTACATGGGTGTCATGGAATCAATATTGCCACCAGCCATGGGTGGTAAACCGCAGCTTGCTAAAGAACATTTTGAAGAAGCGTTAAAAATATCAAATCGAAAAAATCTCATGGCTTTATTGTTATATGCCGAGAAATACGCGCGTTTGCTTTTTGATCGGGAATTGCATGATCGTTTGTTAAACGAACTTATTGAAACAGATATCAGCCAATCGGATACAGCACTGATTGATACCATAGCAAAAGCAAAAGCCAGAAAATTACTCGCCGATGCGGATGATTATTTTTAATTTCAGAGGGTTCGGTTCCCTGCTGCTTGCAACGAATTTTGTAGGAGCGGCTTTAGCCGCGATAGCTATGGCAAGAATTTATTCGCGGCTAAAGCCGCTCCTACAACGTAGTATCCCGGCAGCTTACTGCGGGAAGATTTATTCATGAATTATGATTTTTTGGTGGCCTGGGGAGAGCGGTGAAAAATAAAATAATATTACAATTAAGTGTAATGGCTTTACTGCTAGTCATGTTCGCTTCTGTCAGTGCAAAAACAATAAAGATAGCCACACTATCTCCGGACGGAACCTTGTGGATGAAGGAGATGCGCGCCGGCGCTGCTGAAATAAAGAAAAAAACCGGGGGCAGGGTGATTTTCAAGTTCTACCCCGGTGGCGTCATGGGTAATGACAGTAATGTCCTGCGAAAAATACGCATTGGTCAATTGCACGGTGGTGCAATTACGTCAGGCAGCATGTCAGCGATAGACCCGGACATCAATATCTATGGCCTGCCTTTTCTTTTTTCATCGCTTGAACAAGTCGATTTTGTAAGGAAAAAAATGGATCAGGCTTTGATCAAAGGACTTGAGAAAAAAGGATTTATAAGTTTTGGTTTCGGTGAAGGTGGCTTTACCTATATGATGTCGGATGGTCCGCTACGTAGTATGGACGATGTAAGACAGCAAAAGGTCTGGATTCCGTCAGGTAACCAGGTAGGAGAGGTCGTTTTTAGCAGTGCAGAAGTTTCACCGGTATCGTTACCTATCTCCGATGTTCTGACTGGTTTGCAAACGGGTTTGGTTAATACGGTGATTACCTCGCCAATAGGTGCGCTTGCACTTCAATGGCACACCAGGGTAACGCACGTGGTTGATTTGCCATTAACGTATCTAACAGCAATACTCGTCATCGATGATAAAGCCTTCAAAAAAATAAAAAAAGAAGACCAGAAAATAGTTCGTGAAGTAATGAGTGCAACTTTTAAACGCATTGATGCAGGTAATCGAAAAGATAATATCGCTGCACGTGCTGCATTGAAAAATCAGGGTATCAAATTTATTTCATTATCAAAAGAATCGTTGGCCGAGTGGCATGTCATTGGCGAAAAAGCCATGCGTGTACTCGAAAAAGAAAATAACTACAGCGATGCGATATATAACCAGATTAAGTTAAATGTTGAAGCGGCAAGGAAGACACATCCGTAATAAAGAAATCAGGAAAAACCTATGAAACATTACGTTTCTGGCGTACTTAAAGCGATCAATAAGTTAGAAGACTGGTTTCTTATTTCAATGCTGGCAACCATGGTCGTACTGGCGGTTGCCCAGATATTTTACCGTAATGTGTTCGGCGCAGGTGTTGTCTGGATAGACCCTATGTTAAGGGTGCTGGTGTTATGGGTTGCCATTGCGGGAGCCGTCGTTGCAACACGTACTGATAACCACATCCGCATCGATTTTTTTACGAAATACTTCTCCACTAAAGCCTGCAAGTACTTGCGACGAGTCGTGTATATTTTTTGTGCCTTTATCTGTGGCACGGTTTCATGGCATGCAGTGAATTTTGTGCAGATGGATTATGAATTTGGAACCATCGCGTTTTCCAATGTACCTGCATGGGTAACAGAGCTCGTTATCCCGATAGGTTTTTTTCTAATGGCGGTTCGTTACGCGCTATTTTTTATTTCGCCACCTGAACAGGGCAAACGCTAGCATGGTTATTGGCCTGCTAATACTGGTAGTGCTGGTTGTCATGGGCGTGCCCCTGTTTGTCATTATTGCGAGCAGCGCCCTGTACGGTTTTTCAACGATTGACGTTGATCTTTCCGTTGTCGCTATAGAAATATACCGCATCGTCGATACGCCGATTCTGATTGCTATACCTCTGTTTACACTGGCAGGTTACATACTGGGTGAGAGCAAGGCTTCAGAGCGCCTGGTATTGCTAACCGATGCCCTGCTTGGCTGGATGCCTGGCGGGCTGGCAGTTGTCTCCCTCTTCGCCTGTGCTTTTTTCACTGCTTTAACTGGCGCATCGGGTGCAACTATTATCGCTTTAGGTGCCATTCTTTATCCGGCCATGAAGCAGGCAGGTTATGCCGAAAAATTTAACCTGGGACTGATTACCTCATCAGGCAGTCTGGGATTGTTATTCCCGCCCTCTATCGCATTAATCTTATACGGTGTCATCGTGCAACAGATGGGTATCGGTGAACCGGTGGCTATCGAGGATCTGTTTCTTGCTGGTTTATTACCCGGCCTGTTGATGCTGATGATGCTGACAGCCTGGAGCATGTACAAAAGTGTGCAACGACCGGAGATCAAAAGAACGCCATTCAGTGCAAGGAAACTGGCTCATGCAATAAAAGGTTCTATGTGGGAAATCCCCATGCCTTTTGTTCTTATTGGTGGCATCTATTCCGGGTATTTTGCTATCTCCGAAGCCGCCGCCGTTGCGGTGATGTACGTAGTAGTGGTTGAGGTATTGCTGTTGCGCGAAGTGCCTTTTAACAAACTACCGGACATTATGCGTGATTCAATGGTATTGGTCGGCGGCGTACTGATTATTCTTGGTGTATCGCTGGCATCAACCAATTATCTTATCGATACCGAAGTGCCTAACCGGCTATTTGATTTTGTCAAGTCACACATTGATAGCAAATTAACCTTCCTGATTTTACTCAACATCTTTTTACTGATGCTGGGCATGATACTTGACGTGTTTTCAGCACTGGTGATTATTGTACCGTTATTACTACCCATTGCTATCGGTTACAACATACACCCCATTCACCTCGGTATCATTTTTCTGGCTAATATGCAGATAGGTTACTTCACACCTCCGGTTGGTATGAATTTATTTATTGCCAGTTATCGTTTCCACAAGCCGGTAACCGAGCTCTATGCCGCTACCATACCCTTCATGCTCATTCTTATGGTTGCAGTACTTATCATTACCTACTGGCCGGAGTTGACGTTATATCTGGTGAACCATAAAGGCGGGTAGTGCACACAGTATCCAAACAAATTTATTGTCCATACTGTGGTGAATCTATCGACGTCATTGTCGATACGTCAGTTCATGAGCAAGAGTACATTGAAGACTGTTCAGTCTGTTGCAGGCCCATTGAGTTGAAAATAGTTATAGACAATAGCGAAGCTTTGATCTTTCCGAAAAGGGACGATGAGTAGTTGCTGGTCGTTCAATGTGAACTATGCTAAAAACAGAAAAAATAGGTAGTGTCAAAGGAGATGAATGTGATTAATCGTATAGTACTGGTACTAAGTAAGGAGTTGCCATAAATTACACTTTTACAATTTTCATCACTGGCTCGCTTAAATCAGGGTCTTTATTAAACCCCGAAACCAGTAATACGGTATTACCTGTTTCAGTAAGTTTGCATTGTTTTGAAATCGAAATACTTAATTTCTTCCAGTCGTGAGTGTCCTTTTCATTGACCAGGACAGGTACAACACCCCAGTGTAGTGCCAGCTTTCTGCAAATATAACTTTTAGATGAAACACCGAGCAGTGGTGCAATGGGTCTATTGGCTGCCAGGACTTGTGCAGTAGTACCGCTGGATGTGGGAACAACTATGCCCTGAAGTTTTAAATCATAAGCCATCGAAGTGACAGCATGAGAGACGGCCTTTCGGATTGTCAGGCTTGTGGTTGTGTGTTTTTCGAGTTCATGATCACTAAAAGAATTATTTTCCCACTGGTTAGCTTCGATCTCGCGAAGTACGCGATCCATTATTTTTACTGCCTGTACTGGATGTTTGCCAATAGAAGTTTCAGCAGAAAGCATAACCGCATCCGCGCCTGAAAGAGCAGCATTTGCAACATCACCGACTTCAGCGCGAGTGGGCCGAGAGTTTTCGACCATGGATTCAAGCATTTGAGTGGCAACAATAACTGGCCGACTAAGATAGCGAGCCTTGCGAATAAGGTTGTTTTGAGCAAGCGGCACTTGTTCTGCGGGAAGTTCGATACCCAGGTCTCCACGAGCAATCATAATTCCGTATGAGGCATTCAGGATGTTGTCAATATCAGCAATGGCTTCTGGCTTTTCAATTTTTGCAATGACGGGAATTTGTGAGCCATTATTTTTCATATAAGTATTTAAAATACGAATATCTTTTTCGCTGCGAACAAAGCTTAAAGCTACAAAGTCGGCGCCAAGATCCATCGCTATTTTGACGTCTTTTTTGTCTTTAGTCGTAAAGCTTGAAACTGATATTGTTGAGTCAGGTAAATTTATGCCCTTATTGTCCTTCAGTATTCCACCGTGAATCACTTTGCAGTGAATATTCTGGCCTGTTATTTTTTCTACGCGCAATTCCAGATTGCCGTCATCAAGCAGAATACGTTCATCTTTTTTTACATCTTTATATAAATTGGCATACTGCGATATTATCAGCCCTTCCTCACCAGTTTTTTTATTACAGCTGATCAGGACAGTCGAATTTTTTTTAAGAGTAATCTCACCATCTTTGAATTTCCCCGCACGAATCTTGGGGCCACACAAATCCATTAAGATGGCTACATGCTGGTTCATTTCGGCGGCTGTTTTTCTGATTAACCTGAAAGATGTTCGATGCCAGTCATGGTTGCCATGAGACATATTCAGCCTGAAGACATTAACACCAGCCTTGATAAGTCTCTCCACCATCGGGGCGGCTGTGGTGGCGGGGCCCAATGTCGCGATAATTTTGGTTCGACGCCAATGCAGAGAAGTTTTTTTTGTTAGTTTCTGATTCATCTCAGGTTCCACATGCAGAAAAGTTGTATAACTAAAGCATATACTATTAACCTGACTATGGGGAAGCTCACGTGAGGATACTTTTATTGCCTTGCGTGTATTACTGGATTGCCAGGAACTCTGTAGATATTCATGTCTCAAACGTATTACCTGGGTATAAAAATTATTGTACGTTTCAGGTTTATTTTGGTTCATACTCCAATGTCACTCTTAATTACTTAATCATTGGCTCTTTATAGTGCATCAATAAAAAAAGATATTTATGGGTAATCTTCAAAATATAGGCGCAAAGTCAGGGAGAAAAGCTCTCAAATCTATCGTTATTGTAGGCAATCACCTGCCCAGACGCTGTGGTATTGCTACCTTCACCACGCACCTTCTTGAGTCGATCGCGTTAAATGCGCAGAACGTAAACTGCTGGGCGATCGCGATGAACGACCAGCCAGAGGGTTATGCCTATCCGCCGCAGGTGTGGTTCGAGATCAATCAGGATCAACTTAAAGATTATAACCTGGCAGCCGACATGCTTAATCTCAATCATGTGGACATAGTTTGTGTTCAACATGAATATGGCATATTCGGTGGCCAGCGCGGTAGCTTCATCATTGAATTGTTGAGTGACCTCAAAATGCCGATTGTGACTACGCTGCACACGATTCTAAAGAACCCGACCGATGAAGAGCGAAACATCATTGTGCAACTTGCTGAGCTGTCTGACCGGCTGGTGGTGATGAGTGAGCGTTCAGTCGACTTTTTGCGTGATATCTATGAGGTAGATGCAGAAAAAATTATCCTGATTCATCATGGCATTCCTGATGCCCCTCTGGTTGAATCCTCAACCTACAAAGGCAAGTTCGGTGTATCTGGAAAAAAGGTTTTGCTTACATTCGGACTGATTTCACCAGGCAAGGGCATCGAGACGGTGATTGATGCCCTGCCGGAAATACTGAAAAACCACCCGGATGTCATTTACATGGTTGTCGGTGCTACCCACCCTCACCTCAAGACAGAACAGGGCGAGGATTACAGAATTGGTCTGCATCTGCGCGCGAAAAAGCTCGGTGTTGAGGACCATGTGGTTTTCCATGACCACTTTGTGGCGGATGAAGATCTGCTGGCGTTTATCGGTGCAGCTGATATTTATGTCACGCCTTATCTCAACGAGGCACAGATTATCTCCGGCACACTCGCTTATGCGCTAGGTATGGGTAACGCCGTGCTATCCACACCTTACTGGCATGCTCAGGAGTTGCTTGCAGAGGGCCGGGGCCGATTATTTCCATTTCGTGATCACGTTCAGCTAAGCCGCGAGGTTATTGATTTGCTGGATCATCCTGACAAACTTCGCGCCATACAACATAAAGCTTATGATTATGGTCGGCAAATGGTCTGGAGTTACGTGGGCAGCCGTTATATCGAGATTTTTGAACAGGCGCGGCATCATCGTTTACGTAAGTGCGTACCTGTGAGCAAGTTGGGCCCTATTGGATTACGCCAGCAGACGTTACCGGAAATCAAGCTCGATCATTTGCTCCGCATGACGGATGGGGTGGGTATGCTGCAGCATTCCAAATTCACCGTACCGGATCGTGAACATGGTTATTGCGTGGATGATAATGCGCGCGCATTGATCGTGGCTGTTACTGCAAAGAATTTTCAGCCGCAGGATACCTCGTTGAATGATCTTGCTTCCACCTACCTGAGTTTTCTTGATCACGCTTTCAATCGCGACACATGCCTGTTTCGTAATTTTATGTCTTATGAGCGTTGCTGGCTGGAAGAAAAAGGTTCGGAGGATTCTCATGGCCGTGCATTGTGGGGCCTGGGTGTCGCCTCAGCGCTGGGTAAAAATGAGGGACAGATAAGCCATGCTGCCGATTTATTTCAAATAGCTCTGCCTGCAGTCGAACACTTTACTTCACCGCGTGCCGTTGCTTTCACCCTTATTGGTATCCATGCACTCCTGTCTGGCGACAGTGGAAATAGTCAGATTGAAACTCTGTGCAAGATACTTTCTAACAAGTTAATGCAGTGGTTTAGACATACTGCCAGCAAAGACTGGCCCTGGTGTGAAGAGACCTTAACTTATGACAATGCGCGTTTGCCGCAGGCATTACTGTTGTCGGGGCAGTGGCTGAATGATAACGAAATGCTGCAGACTGCCCTGCGTACACTCAGCTGGCTGAAGGAAATACAGCGCGATAAGTCAGATTGTTATTTTTCTGCTATCGGGAACAAAGGCTGGTATACCAGAGGGGGTGATATAGCGCAATTTGATCAGCAACCGATTGAGGCTGCCGCGATGATAGATGCCTGTATTGCGGCATTTAATATTACGCGGGATGAGGAATGGATCACTTGTGCTTACCGCTGTCTTAACTGGTACCAGGGTGATAATGAATTGAATCTTTCTCTTTATGATCACGCTACCGGGGGTTGCCGGGACGGGCTACAGGTAGAGAGCGTCAATGAGAATCAGGGAGCAGAATCTACTCTGTGCTGGCTTATGGCTTTGCTTGCCATTTACAAACACCGTGGTCATGGTGAGGTTAAACAACTTGATGAAAAAGAGCGCGAACCGATGGTTGTGAAAGAACCGGGTATGGCCTGATTTAGGGCACTTCTATTAATTGTCTTTTCGCCCGATTTCTGCGTTGAATGAATTTCTGCGATCCTCATGTATTGCAACTACACTGCGGTTCTCAAAATCCATCGAACGAAAATCCTGATTAATAGAGGTACCCTTTAGTTATTTCGGTTCTTTTTCTTTTAGTGTTTTTTTATAACGCAGTCTTGCCATTAATTTTGTCATGTTTAGTGTTGCAATGCCACAGCGCTGGTCGGCCGAGGCATACGGAATGATTAGCTCGTCCTGAAAAACCATCGCGCCACAACTGTAAACTACGTTGGGTACATAACCGTCGCGGTCATGCTCATTCGGCACCAGGATCGGTTTGTCGATGCGGCTGATGACCTGGGTCGGATCATCCAGATCAAGCAACTCAATACCGAGACTATAGGTACGCATTGCTCCAACACCATGAGTGATTACTAGCCAGCCTTCAGGGGTCTCAATGGGCGAGCCACCATTGCCAATCTGAAAAAATTCGTGTGGGAACATAGGTGTCTGCATTATCTCGGCATGATCCCATATATGAATATTGTCCGAGAACATAATGGCATTGTTCTCTCCATCCTGGCGTGACAGCATGACGTACTTTCCCTTAATCTTTCTTGGGAACAGGGCCATGCCCTTGCCATGCGCCTGTTTTCCGTTCAACGTACTGCAACGGAACTTGAGAAAATCCCTGGTCTTGATAATCTGTGGCAAGATTTTTTGACCGTTGTATGCGGTATAGGTAGCGTAGTAGATTACCTCACCATTATCTTCTACGAAACGCACAAAACGGGCATCTTCGATACCACCGCTCTCGGACTCTGATACAGGAAAGATAACACGCTCGGAAATCTGGTGCTCCGCACGAAATAAAATTTCATAATTCGATCGTGCTAGCCATATTGCCATATCAATGGTTTCTGTTTTATCCCTTTCGCGGATATGAGTGCCATTAACATGTTCAGAAATTTTCTCCTCCAATTGATTGAAAGTAAAATTATCCGGTAAACCGTCGAGTAGCCAATCTGTTGATCTGTCACTTATACCCATGTCCTGAAGTTCTATACAAAACAGTGCTTTATTGTAGTTTGAGTTGGTCTCAATTTTTGGGGTGCGCACGTAGTCGCTCATGGGGTCAAAATAAATATCATTATTTGAGTCAACAATGCCGCTACGAAATTCTATAGACGAGATGTGGCCTTCGCCGACAACACGAAAACTCATGATGAAGCGGCAGGACCCTTCAGGGTCTGATTCCTGGTTAGGAACCATAACCATGGAAGGGTTGAACAAGGCGGCAGCTTCCACTGAATATTCTGCGGTGAAGTAAGAGCCGATCAGAAGCTTGCGTTGCTCAGACAACTTGTCAATATCAGGCACATGTGGGGCCATTTTTTCGAAGTTTTTCAGCAACGCTTCTCTGAAATAGCGGTGACGATGGGAGAAATCGCGCATTACGTCTTCCAGCAATGTGCATGCATCATCTTCGCTCAGGTCCAGCACCCGGTTGATGATGTTACGCATACGCTCTTCAGTGGGTGGTATATAGGGCCGTGTAATGACGCGATTGATATTCGCATTTAATACGATGTGTTTGCGCCGTGCTTTTGGAGTTGGTGGGATAGAAGTGGTTTTTGCCATAACGATGTCCAAATATGCTGCAGACTACAAAATCTGCTTTACAAAAATAGCTGAATTGTTCCTAAGATAAACCATTTTCCTCTTTTAAGGCACCATTATTTTTTATGGCAGCGTCCAATACTGTACGAAGGTGTTGTGGTTCCTCGTTGCGTCTATCTTTCGTGATTCGTTCTGTCTATCATGTTACTTTAGTGTAGAGTTTAACGACTAATTAATAGAATAGTGTCACCATGATGGCAGAAGCTTCATGAAAATTGCGATGTTGAGTCCTATCTCCTGGCGCACGCCACCGCTGCATTATGGGCCATGGGAGAATATAGTTAGCCTTCTCACGGAGCAGCTGGTGTCGATGGGCATCGAGGTGACATTGTTCGCTACTGGCGATTCGCTCACCACGGCCGAGCTTGCCTGGGTCTGCGAACGGCCTTACTCGGAAGACCCCGGCATCGATGCCAAAACGTGGGAGTGTCTGCATATCGCAGAGTTATTCAAGCGGGCAGATGAATTTGATCTGATTCACAACCATTTTGATTTTCTACCACTGAGTTACAGTGGCCTCACCCATACGCCGATTGTTACCACGATTCATGGATTTTCTTCACCAGCGATTCTGCCAGTATATAAAGAGTATAACGATAGTGCTTATTATGTCGCTATCAGTGAAGCGGATAAATCTCCTGAACTTGATTACAGTGCCACTATTCATCATGGCATAAATCTTGAGCAGTTCCCGTTTCAGGAAGAAAAGGGAGACTACCTGCTGTTCTTTGGACGTATCCACCCCGACAAAGGTGTCCATGAGGCCATAAAGGTCGCACATAAAACCGGCAAGCGACTCATCATCGCCGGCATCGTGCAGGACGAGGTTTATTTCAGGGATAAGATCGAACCCCATATTGATGGATTGATGGTGGAATATATTGGTTCAGTCGGGCCAGAAAAAAGGCAGGCCATCATGGGCGGTGCACTGGCTCTGTTGCACCTGATTCATTTCGACGAGCCCTTCGGTTTGAGCGTGGTCGAGTGTATGGCGTGTGGTACACCCGTGATCGCATTCGGGCGAGGCTCAATGCCGGAACTCATTAATGATGGCAGTACCGGGTTTATTGTTGATGGGGTGGAAGCGGCCGTGCAGGCAGTGGATAGAATAGATACCATTAATCGCCGGCTTTGCCGTGAGGAGGTAGAGAAACACTTCACCTGCCGACGCATGGCGCATGAATACGTGGTTGTTTACCACAAGATTCTTGAGCAGCGGGAGAACCACCGCCCGTGGGGGTATTACGAAAATCTGCTCGAAAGGAATGACCACAAGGTTAAACAACTGGTCGTCAATCCGGGAGAGCGATTGAGTCTGCAAAAGCACCAGCGCCGCGCAGAACACTGGACCGTAGTGAGTGGCGAGGCCCTGGTGACCGTGGCAGAGAAAGAAATTCTTCTTAAGCTGGGGCAATCTATCGATGTGCCAAGAGGCGCAGTACACAGAATCATGAACCCTGGTGATATTCCTGTGGTTCTGATTGAAGTTCAGATGGGTGATTACTTCGGCGAAGACGACATCATTCGACTGGAGGATGATTATGATCGCGTCGCGTCATAAACCCGTGATTGAGCGTTACCCGGGTAACCCGATTCTCACCCGGGATGATATCCCTTATGCCGTGGAGACGGTGCATAATGCCGGCATCACACGTTTCGATGGGCGCACCATCATGTTGTTTCGCTCACACCTGCGAAGTGGGCGTTCGATTATCGGGTTTGCCGAAAGTGAAGATGGATTCAAATTCACAGTGGGCCAAAAACCTTTCATGGTTCCAGCGGAAGAGGGTATCTTCGCTGAGTACGAAGCCTATGGTGTGGAAGACCCCCGAATTTGCTGCATTGATGGCGAATACCTGATTACCTACAGCGCCTATTCGCGCCACGGCGTGCGCATCGGCCTGGCAAAAACCCGCGACTTCCGGTCTGTGGAACGGGTTTCATTAATCACACAGGCGGATATGCGTAACGTTGTCATTTTCCCAGAGAAATTCAATGGTCGTTATGCTCGGCTGGATCGACCCCATTCAGAGATCAGTCCCTGGTCGGTATGGTTATCATGGTCACCGGATTTAATACATTGGGGTGACTCCGAGGTGGTGATGAAACCTGTGCCGTATCACTGGGACGAATCCAAAATCGGTCCCGGTGCCACCCCGATTCGCACTGATCACGGCTGGCTCAGCATTTACCACGGCGTTTTCGAAACCATGGACGGTGCGGTTTATCGCCTCGGCGTAGCATTGCATGACCTGACCCATCCGGCAAAAATCATCGGTGTTTCGGATGAGTGGGTATTAGCCCCGCAAGACCCCTGGGAGCTTACAGGTTATGTTCACAATGTTGTTTTTACCTGCGGCGCAGTAGAAGATGATGAAGGCGGCGTAAAAATTTACTGGGGTGGGGCAGATACCGTGATGTGTGCCGGCACCGCACGCCTCGATGATCTGGTTGAGCTCTGCCTCAACAACAGTCGTCCACCTTTTTAGAAGTAGCCTACAGTAATAACGAATAAGCCAGACCAATGACAGCGCAGGCGCCTATAACCTGAACAATGCCCACTTTGAATTTAAACAGGGCGACAAAGGCAGCCGCACCTATCAATGCAGAAAACCATTCGAAAGGCGCATCAAAACCTTGTGGCCAAAGCACATGATAAGCAAAAAAGGCAGCCAGATTCAGCACCACACCCACCACCGCAGCGGTAATACCGGTCAGTGGTGCGGTGAATTTAATATCGCCTCTGGTGGCTTCTACAGCGGGACCGCCCAGTAGAATAAAAAGAAAGGAGGGTAAAAACGTAAATAGTGTTGCAACAGTTGCACCAGCAGCACCCGCCATAAACAATGCATCGGGGCCAAATATCTCCTTGGTCCAGCCACCTACAAAACCCACAAAAGCTACCACCATAATCAGCGGGCCTGGCGTGGTTTCGCCCAGTGCAAGGCCGTCAATCATTTGTGTGCCGGTTAACCATTGATACTGATCGACACCGCCCTGATAAACATAAGGCAATACCGCGTAAGCGCCGCCAAAGGTGACTAATGCCGCTTTGGTAAAGAACCAGCTCATTCTTGCTAAGGTACTGTCCCAACCGTAAGTGTAAGTCAGCCATGCCATGACAGCGCCGCCAATAAACAATCCACTCAAAAGAAAAATGACAAAACGACTCCACCTGAATTTTGTGTGTTCCGGTGCAGGGGTATCGTCATCAATTATCGCCGGACCATAAGTTTCTTTTGATGCGCCATGACCCGCGCCAGCTTTAAAATATTCGGGTGCAAAACGTGATCCCACGTAACCGATAATAGCGGCGGCCAATACGATGTAGGGAAAAGGCACATTGCCGACAAAAATAGCAATAAAGGCCAACACGGCCATGGCGCGCAGTACATTGTTTCTTAATGCGCGAGAACCAATGCGATAAGCAGCAAACACAACAATCGCGGTAACCGCAGGTTTGATGCCGTACAAAATACCTTCAACAGCCGTGACATCGCCATAGGAAAGATAAACCCATGTCAAACCGATGAGAATAAATAGTGACGGCAGAACAAATAAAACACCGGCAGCAATGCCTCCCCAAACACCATGCATCAACCAGCCGATATAAGTCGCTAACTGCTGCGCTTCCGGGCCGGGTAATACCATGGTGTAATTCAACGCATGCAGGAAACGATGTTCGGAAATCCATCGCCGTTTTTCTACCAGCTCCTGATGCATCATGCTTATCTGACCCGCAGGCCCACCAAAACTGATAAAGCCCAGCTTTAGCCAGTAGATAAATGATTCCCTAAACGAGACGGGTTCTGGTTTTTTTATTTCATCTTGTGTAGTTTTTGACACTATTATTATTTATCCCTTTTTTTTTGTAAACCGCATTTCTATGGGCAACTTTAACGCCTGAAATAAAGGACGTTGCGCGTTTTTGGCGCAGCGGTCCAGCCCACGTTGTTTGCGGGCGAACTTGATTGATTTGATAGGGGTTTTATACCATAATTAGGTATATATTGGTACTTAGGAGGTGAAGAATGTCTAAAAATACCAGCGTAACATTGGGCGAACATTTTGAGGGCTTTATAACCGGCCAGGTTAAAAGCGGTCGTTTTGGTTCTGCAAGTGAAGTTGTAAGAGCGGGACTTAGATTGCTTGAAAATACTGAAATGAAACTTGAAACTTTGAGGCATATGCTTAAAGAAGGTGAACAAAGCGGTATTGCAGATTACAACTATGACACATTTATAGCCGAGCTCGATAACGACACTGATAAATGAAACCATTTGAGTTAACCAGGGAGGCGAAACAAGACCTGAGAAAAATTGCCAAATATACCGAAAAACGCTAGGGACGGGATCAGCGTAATTTGTATACCAAACAATTTGATGATGGTTTTTATTTGCTGGCCGAAACCCCCACGGTTGGTAAACAATGCGACTATATTCAAGATGGCTATAGAAAGTTTCCACAAGGTAGTCATATTATTTTTTACCGCGAAGGTGAAAAAAGTAAAACAACAATTATTCGTATCTTGCATAAAAACATGGACGTGGAATCAAAATTTGTAAACCTATAACGCCTAGTTCACCAGACCGAAAAGTTACGTGGATTTTGTGGCATTATAGCGAAGCGCCACAAAAGGTGCGTAACTTTTTGGGTCTGCGTGAAACGCCTTGTTAGCTCTTAGTTTTTGCATGGCTTATAAATTTGTTATTGACCATGCTCTTTAAATAGTTAATACGAGTGTTGACTTTATTGCTCCACCCTTTTTCTCGAGGTGGGTTCGATTTATCGTGGAGACATCCAATTTGGTTAGAGATATCTTCTAATTCATTTTGAATGATTGAAACACCAATATCACTATTCTTTCTTGCCCAGTCAGCAATCGAAGATAATGTTAATCCTGTAAGGTTGCGGTTTCCGGGAGTAAGTTCATTGACAATATCTATGACTTGAGATTGTTGTTTAATAGTATTAAGCATGGCTCTTACTCCATTCCTGTAGTTTAATGACCCATTTTTCTGAATTAGTAAAGCATGACTCTGGTAATACCTTGAATATTATTTCATCACTTGTGCCTCGTGTAGAAGATATTCTACACATTCGAAGGGATTCATAGTCATCAGCATCCACATCAAGAGAGATATCGGTTTGATACGGTGAATATTTCGAGAAATTTGGAGCGTTCATTTTTATTTGGGAATAGATCATTGCTATGTCTCGTAAAGACATATACAAAAGTCCCTTTCTAAATACCGTCTGTCCTTTTGTTAAAATTTCGCTAATTGAAAAAAACGCTACCTCAATGAATGCTTTAAAATCATCTTCCCAATTTTCGTATGGTGCAGGTTTCCCCATTTTTCTAATGATATCGACACCATCTGAAGAATGCACTAGCTTACTTTCAAGGTATAAATGGTGTGCAAAAAGCTCACCACTATCAAATATTTCTTTTAGATAGGCTTCGGAATAGTTTTGCATTTTTTTAGGCACTAATGATTTTTCATGGTTATTGCAAATGCAAAGGGTATCTACATCCGAATTAGTATCGATCTCCCCGCGGGCTAATGATCCAAAAACATATATCCACATATCAACGTCTCGAAATACGGCGAACTAGACTAGTAATAAAAAGACCGAGTGCAAAATATCTCATAATATTGGCTACAGATGAGGCAATAATTCCAAGCGTATTAGATTCACCACCTATAAAAAAAACATTTATGGTTTCTTTTATAGATGTAAAAATTGAAATATTTATACTGTAAGAAAAAACCAGAGATAGCAAGACTAGTAAAAGAGGAATTGAGATAAACATTTTCAAGGGTTTTTCGCCATTTCCCCATAAAAAACCAAAGAATAGATTATAGATATACATCATTCCATGAGCCAGTCTACCAAGACCTGAAAATTCAGTCTTTCCGCGATAATATGCCTCCCTAGAAAATGCAGCTTTTTTTAAATGTTCTAATGTGGCTGATATCTCAATATTGATAGCAAAGTTAACTCCATCATAGTCGCCAATAGATGCATAATTAATACGTAAGTTTTTAGCTAATTGAATTTTAAGATTCTCCCTACTTGGAAGATTTTTTCTTAGTGGAACGGTGCTTATGTGTGTGCCTGTGAAAACTGTGTAATCGAAAGTACAACCTGTGAAATCAGCGCCTTGAAAATTTGTGCTTAAAATTTTTGCTCCTGTAAAGTCGCAATCTCGAAATATACAGTTCCGAAAATGACACTCATTCATAATAGATTGCATAAAACTCACGTTTATGAATTTTTTATCGACAGCATAAACTCTTATTAATTCATGTTTCTTGAAATTGAGATTACCTAAATCACTTTCTTGAATCTCAGTTTCTTTCAGTATTGTTTTCTTATTTTCAAGCATATTGATATAGACTCTAAGT
>QIHT01000049.1 GCA_003229115.1 Gammaproteobacteria bacterium
TCCTGGCGCAGGATTGAACGCAGGCCTTTGGCAAAGGTCATTTCGACTTTATTGTTGACCTGGGTTTGACCGATACCATCAATGTAATATTCGATAGGGTCTTCCACCGTGAGGATGTTGCGTGATTTGACATTGAGCACAGTGAGGCCGGCATAAAGTGACGTGGTTTTACCGGAACCGGTTGGCCCGGTGACCAGAATAATGCCGTGCGGTTTGTGCAGTAACTCGTCAAAAGTATCGCGTTCATTTTCAGCCATACCCAATTGTTCCAGATCGAGACGACCGGCCTGTTTATCCAGTAAACGCATAACAATGCGTTCACCATGACCGGAAGGCAGGGTGGAGACACGTACATCCACCGAACGGCCCGCAACGCGCAGAGAAATGCGACCATCCTGGGGTAAGCGTTTTTCAGCAATATCCAGTTTGGCCATCACCTTGATACGCGAGATAACCAGCGGTGCAATATTGCCGGGTGGTTTAAGAATTTCGCGCAGCATACCATCGACACGAAAGCGCACACGCATCTTGGTTTCAAAAGGTTCGATATGAATATCAGAGGCGTTGATCTTGATGGCTTCTGTGAGCAGGGCATTAATCAGACGAATAATGGGTGCATCATCGTCGGCTTCCATGAGGTCTTCAGGTTCCAGGCTGCCGGCCAGTTCATCCAGGTCGAGCTCATCACCGACGCCTTCCATCATGGCCATGGCCTGGTCGCTGCCCTGTTCGTAGGTTTGTGCGAGCAAGGCAGAAAACTGCTCATCCGAGGCTGGACTGAGGCTTAATTTTCGGCCGGTAACACGACGTACTTCTGCCAGGATAAGCGGGCTGAAATCCTTGCGATGCATAATCTGGATTTGATCATTTTCAATCTGTCCAATGAGTACACCGTGGCGTTTGGCAAAGGCGTAAGGCAGACTTTGCTGGGTGATGGTTTCAGGAATGATTTCTGCGGTTTCAGATGAAGTCATCTTCATCGTCCCAGAAGTCTTCATCCTCATTTTTCAGGGATTTAGTTTCAGGAGTGTGTTTTGTCCAGCATCGGGGGTTGTAGAGGAGGCAATATAGGTGGTTTGTCATCCAGTAAACCATAGCCATCATCATCAGTTTGTAGCTGCAGGCTGCGTAAATAGCTGTATTTTTCGTTGGTGACGTAAGCCGCGTCCTTGTCATCACGCAGGATGCTGGGGCGCAGAAACACCATCAGGTTTTGCTTGTCCAGGCTGGTGCCTTCCGAGGTGAATAGCCTGCCCAGTAGCGGGATATCACCCAGAAAAGGAATCTTGGAAACGGTATCGGTCACGGTTTCTTCCATCAGGCCGCCCAGTATCAGTATGCCGCCATCATCGACCAGTACACTGGTTTTGATGGAGCGTTTGCGGGTTAACGGGCCGGTGGTTTCAGAGACGGCGATAACACTGGAAACTTCCTGTTCGAGATCAAGTTTGACGGTGTCGCCTTCATTAATCTGCGGTGTGACTTTTAATGTCAGGCCAACGTCCTGTCGCTCAATCGTAGTAAAGGGGTTGCTTGCGGGACTGGTTGTCGTGGTGAACTGGCCGGTAATAAAAGGCACGTTCTGGCCAACAATAATTTCGGCTTCCTCATTATCCAGCGTCACAATGCTGGGCGTGGATAGAATATTGGAGGAGGAATCGGTTGCCAGTGCCCGGAGGATAAGTCCGTAGCGAACACCGCTACTGTTGGTCTTCCCCAAACCCAGTGTCAGACCCTGCCCGACGCTGCCGACGGCGTTTCCTATAGCTTCTGTGCCGCCCAGGGCAGCGGCGAGCAAGGTGCTTAACCCCGCGAGATTACTGATAGCACTAGGTGTGACGTTGTCGCGATTAGCTTGAGAGCTGTCAGCAATCATACCAACGCCAATGTCCTTGTTTTTCTTTTCTGTAATTTCCGCAATAATCGCTTCAATCAATACCTGTGCACGGCGAATATCCAGTTGGCGTATGACTGCTTTCAGGCTTCTTAAAGTGTTCGGATCCGCTGTAATGATGAGGGCATTGGTCTCTTCATCGGATTGAATAACCGCTTTGTTTGCAAGTGAGCTACCGGTTCTACGCGCAGAAGCAGCTACGGCTTTGCCGGTGGATCTTGCGCCACCGCCTTTCACTGAACTTTGTATCCCGGTCAGAATAGAAACCAGATTTTCGGCCTTGGCATACTTGAGATAGATAACATGCGTATTACCACCATCTTCCAGCGGTGTGTCCAGGGTCATGATGGTGGTGCGCGCTTTTAAACGCGCGCTGCGGTCACCGGTAATCAGGATGCTGTTGGTACGATCATCAGCCGCGATGGTGATTTTTTTTGTTTCAGCTTTGCCTGTGGTCTGATAAAGCGAATTAATAATACGCACCAGTTCTGATGCGGAAGCGTGCTTGAGCCTAATGATTTCAAGCTCATCGCTTTCAGCGCGATCAACGCCTGCAATAATTTCCACCAGTCGTTGAATGTTGCCAGCGTGATCAGTGATAATCAGTGTATTGGTCGGCGCATAAGCGGCAAGGTGTCCCTGTTGAGGTACCAGTGGTCTCAAGATGGGGACTAACTGCGCGGCTGGAACGTGATCCAGACGGATGATTTTGGTGATGAGTTCATCGCCATGGCCTTTTTGCCCCTTGTTCGTAACCAGTGGCAGGGGGCCTTGTTTGGCGTTGACCTGAGGCACAATTTTTATCACTGTGCCGGTGGGTACTGCGGCATAGCCGTGAACCTGAAGTACTGAAAGAAAGACTTCGTAGACTTCTTCCGCTGACATGGTGTTCGACGAAATTACGGTAACCTTCGCTTTGACTCTTGGGTCAATAATGAAGTTTTTGCCGGTGAATTTTGAGACAGTGCTGATCAGCGCGCGAATATCGGCATCTTTCAGATTGAGCGTGATTTCGTCGGCGATGGCGGAAACACTATAAATCAGTGCAAATAGTATGCTGAAAAACACACTGAATACTGGTTTTACCGTTTTTATGTTACTCAAACTGCTCATGCATTGAATCCTTTAGTTACCGGCTTATTGTAACTGAATGTTAAGCGGTACTTCGACACCGTTCCGTTTTACCGTGATGTTGACTTCCCTGGCAGTAGTGAGCTTGCGTAGTGCACCGATGCTGTTCTGCGGGTTATCCAGTGGTACACCATTAACGGAAGTAATCACATCTGAAGGCTTAAGACCCATTTCAGCTAAAACATCGCCTTTTTTCTGGGGTTGTAGACGATAACCGATCTGTTTGCCATTTTCCTTGACGATGATGGGAAGTGCGTACTCAGCGAAGGAGGTAGGGCTTTTCATTATGTTCTGACGCATGCTGCTTAAAGCATTTGTTTTGGCGCTTTTTGTGGCAGCCGTACTGATGAGTTTGCCGATGTTACTGTCTTTGGGCAGGCGCAGGATTTCGAGTTGACCCTGGCGCTCTAGAAGAACATGTTCAGGATGGATTTCCCGGATAGTTACGCCGCCCGGTAATTTGTCTCCAATACCATAAATATCCTCTTTGCCGTTTTTCCCACGCGCGATAATGGCGCTGGCAGCGGCCATGGGAGTGACGGCAAATACGCCTTTGAGTATCAGGTTAAGCCGGGTTTCAGGTGCCTGGGTGGTATTCGTTGTTTTCGTCTGGCCGGCAATGCCAAATAAGTTCGCACTGGTGAGTTGCCTGAATGCCTGTTGATTGTTCGTTTTCGGTGCAATCTTAGATGCTTTGGAGGTGGTGGTGACGGGCTGTTCGTCATCCGAGAGCAGTGCCCAGGTAATCTGGGAAAGTATATGGGCGCAGGCGATAACCAGCACAAGACTGACTGCGGCAGGCAATTTTCTTAAAGCCAGCTGGAGATTTTCAGGGTTATTCAGCAGAATTGTTAATGACTGGGGCATAATGCGACGTGCGCTTGCGTAACGGGTTGATTGAAGCTTAGCAGAAAACACCGTGCTAGCAGTGTTTTCATCCGATTATCAATAAGATAGATTGCCTGACTGAGCTAAATGTTCCATTAATTTTCGGTTGGATTATTGATCTGGTCTGCTCGGCAGATGCGGTAGATGGCCACTTCCCCGAACAGGTTGGGGAAAAACCTCATCAGCAGCGTACTTCTGCTGTGGGTGTAGTCCACCACGGTGCGCTCCAGTATGCGAATGCCGCGTTCACGGCACAGTGCCTCAAAATCCCGCACCGTACACAAGTGGATATTGGGCGTGTTGTACCAGTGGTTGGGAAGGCTTTTGGTGACTGGCATGAAGCCCCCCAGAGCGAGCTGTAAACGCCCTCGCCAGTGAGCCATGTTGGGAAAGGTGACGATGCCTTGCTGGCCCACGCGTAGCATTTCTTCGATCAGGATTTCAGGATTTTTTGTTGCCTGCAAGGTCTGGCTCATGATGACGTAATCAAAGCAGCAGTCGGAAAAATAAGCCTGCAGGCCCTCATTTAAATCCGATTGAATAATATTCAGTTTTTCATTGATGCATGATTCGATATCCTGCTCGTTAATTTCCAGCCCAATGCCATTAACTTGCTGATTATCGCGCAGGTGTTTGAGCAGAGTGCCGTCACCACAGCCGAGGTCGAGAATTGATGTTCCCGTTTTGATCCACTCGGCAATAATAGCTAGATCCGCGCGCACTACAGAATGTCCTCATAAACGTTGTTCATATAACCGTGAAACACATTCATGTAATGAGGAATCGGAATTAGAAAAGCATCGTGTCCCTGGTCCGCTTTGACTTCGACATAACTGACCTGCTTGCCGGCATCAAGCAGCGCTTTGACAATTTCCCTTGAACGTTCTGGTGCAAAGCGCCAGTCCGAGGTGAAAGATATCACCATGAATTTTGCGGTGGAGGGTGACACTGCAACGCTCAGGTCATGTTTACATTCGCTGGCAGGGTCGAAGTAATCCAGTGTTTTTGTCATCAGCAGGTAGCTATTAGCATCAAAACGATCAACGAATGATTTTCCCTGATGGCGCAGATAACTCTCAACCTGAAAATCGACATCGAAACCAAAGCTGAGTTTGCCCTCACGCAGTTCGCGACCAAATTTGTCGCGCATGGAATCATCCGAGAGATAAGTGATGTGGCCCAGCATTCTGGCCAGCATCAGACCCCGCCGCGGGATGCTGTTGTTTTCCAGATAGTGGCCATTGTGAAAATCCGGGTCAGCTTGTATGGCCTGACGCGCGACCTCGTTGAAAGCAATGTTCTGTGCGGACAGTTTGGGCGCGGCCGCGATTACCAGTGCATGTTTGATTAAATCAGGAAAATCAATCGACCATTGCAGTACCTGCATACCGCCAAGACTGCCACCAATCACGGCGCACCAGTGAGTGATATCCAGTTCCTGCATCAGCCGGTGCTGGCTATTAACCCAGTCCTTGACAGTGACGATAGGAAAATCCGGCCCCCAGTATTTATCAGTTCCCGGTATTTTGGTGTTGGGTCCGGTGCTGCCTTTGCAACCACCGAGATTGTTCAGACTTACCACGTAAAAACGATGGGTATCGATAGGTTTGCCCGGCCCGATACTGGATTCCCACCAACCGGCTTTTCGATCTTCGCTTGAGTGATAACCTGCAGCATGCTGGTCACCAGAGAGTGCATGACAAATCAGTATGGCGTTGCTGCCGTTTGCGTTGAGTTCGCCGTAGGTTTCGTAGGCGATATCGTACTCCGACAAGGTTTTTCCACATTCCAGTTCCAGTGGTTTGGAAAAGTGTTGTGATTTCGGCGTTACGATTCCAACGGAATCTTCGGGTATCGGGTTTGGCATTGAGGTTAAGGTATCAGATATATGTGGTTGTATACAGTTTCCTGTTGCCTTTACAAGGGGACAGGAAAATCTATTGGGCCGCGAAGAACGCAAAGGGCGCAAAGAAAATTATTATTTAGCTTTTTGCGTCTTTTGCGTTCTTCGCGGCTAAATTTTTTTCTTTAAGTGTTTTGTTCATGTTAAATCTAAAGTTTCAGGCAAACGTTTATAGCATCTGGAATATATAAAGAATAAGACGTTTGACGAACATCAGGCCGATCAGTGCAACAATGGGCGAAAGATCCATGCCGCCCATGGCTGGCAGGAATTTTCTTACAGGCTTCAGAACCGGTGAAGTCAGGCTACGCAGTAAACCGGAGACAGGGTTATTGGGATCAGGGTTAACCCAACTGAGTATGGCCTGAACAAAAATAGCAAAAATAAAAATATCGATAATCAGTTGAATCAGGTCATACAGACCCTGAACGAGAATGCCGGCAATGGAGGGTTGCATGCCGCCAATGGCATAGAGTACGGTCAGTTTGATAAAGATAAGCGCTAATGCGAGAACCAGTGTGGCGAGATCAAAACCACGCACGCTGGGTATAAGTCGTCGTGCTATAAAAACAGGTTTTTGTGTGGCTTTAACGATGAACTGGGAAATCGGGTTGTAGAAATCCGCACCCACAGTTTGCAACAGGAATCGCAGCAACATAATCGCGATGTAGATGTCGAACAGGACATCGATTAAAAATATAATGGGATTATCCTGGTTCATGAGTCGTCTTTACCTAGTTCATCGGCGAGTACTTTTGATTGTTTACAGGCTGCGGTTAGCGCCTGTTTGACCATTTGGTGAAAACCGGCTGTTTCAAAACTAATGATTGCCTGTTCTGTGGTGCCGCCCTTAGAGGTCACTTTTGCGCGTAAGCTGGCTGTATCAAGTTCACTTTCACTGGCCATGCGCGCCGCACCCAGCGCGGTCTGCAAGGTCAGTTTTTGTGCGGTTAATTTATCGAGGCCCAGCTCTTCACCGGTTTTTTGCATGGCTTCCATGAGCAGGAAAAAATAAGCTGGGCCGCTGCCGGACAGGGCAGTGACTGCGTCAATCTCGTTTTCGTTTTTAAGCCACAGGGTAATGCCCACCGATTGCAAAACATTTTCTGCCAGTGATTTTTGTGATGCAGATACGTTTTCATTGGCAAGCAGGGCAGTGGCTCCGGTTTGTACCAGGGCAGGTGTATTTGGCATGCAGCGAACGATAGCATTATCGCCGCCCAGCCAGCGGTTAATGTCTGTGCTGCGCACGCCTGCCGCAATCGAGATAAATAATGGACGGTTTTCGCCAATCGAACCGGCCAGTTGACGACAGACGTTTTGCAGTAATTGAGGTTTAACCGCCAGTACCACGATATCGTAGCCAGGAGTTTTTGCGTTATCAGCGGTGGTTTGTATGCCAAACTGCTGCTGTAGTTCGTCGCACTTGTTGGCATCGGGTTCTGCGACAAGAATTTGATCGGGTTTTGTGGAGGAGAGCAAGCCACCAATCAGGCTGGTGGCCATATTTCCGCCGCCAATAAAGGCTATTGATGGGTTCATGGGGTCGATTTTATACCGGCTTTGGTTATATATCGGGTTTCTGAAGTTGAAAAATTCTAACATAGGCGGCGACAGGCGTTTGCCAGCGATGAAAAAAACTCCGATAACACGTATAAATAGGGTGAAGGCGGGCGAATTTTTAGCTATAACTAGGGGATACGGGAAACTCTGGCAGGGTTGTTTGTTGGTGCCAGGCTTTTTCACAAAAAACCAGCCATAAAAATGAACAGAAACACCTGGGGGAATTGATGGATATTGCGCAACTTCTGGCTTTTAGCGTCAAGAATGGAGCATCTGACTTACACCTGTCTGCGGGTCTGCCGCCAATGATTCGTGTTGATGGCGATGTGCGCCGCATCAACATCGACCTGATGGAGCATGAACAGGTTCATGGCATGGTGTATGACATCATGAACGACAAGCAGCGTAAGACCTTTGAGGAATATTGGGAGACTGACTTTTCGTTCGAGATTCCCGGTCTGGCCCGTTTTCGTGTCAACGCGTTCAACCATAACCGCGGTGCCGGTGCTGTTTTTCGAACCATTCCTTCAAAAATTCTGTCGCTGGAACAACTGGGTGCGCCGAAGATTTTTGAAGATATTTCAAACACGCCGCGCGGTATTGTTCTGGTCACCGGCCCAACAGGTTCCGGCAAATCGACCACCCTGGCCGGCATGGTCAATTATGTGAATGAAAATCACTATGGCCATATTCTGACTATTGAAGACCCCATCGAATTTGTTCATGAAAGTAAAAAATGCCTGATTAACCAGCGTGAAGTGCATCGTGATACGCTCGGCTTCAGTGAAGCCTTGCGCTCAGCGCTACGTGAAGACCCTGATGTTATTCTGGTGGGTGAGATGCGTGATCTGGAAACTATTCGACTGGCGTTGTCAGCTGCTGAGACCGGCCATCTTGTATTTGGTACTCTACATACCAGTTCGGCAGCAAAAACCGTTGACCGTATTGTTGATGTGTTCCCCGCTGCTGAAAAAGAAATGGTACGCGCCATGATGTCTGAGTCATTACGTGCAGTTATTTCCCAGACATTACTGAAAAAAATTGGTGGTGGACGAGTTGCTGCACATGAAATTATGATTGGTACACCGGCAATTCGTAATTTGATTCGCGAAAATAAAATCGCACAAATGTATTCTGCAATTCAGACAGGACAGTCCGTGGGTATGCAAACACTGGATCAGAATCTTCAGGAAATGCTGGCCAAAGGTTTGATTAGCAAAGATGAGGCGCTTAAGAAAGCGGCTAATAAAGATAATTTTTAGATATTAATTTAAAAGTTTATGAACAGACGCGGAATAAATCGTTAACAAAAAAATTAAATGAGGTGATCTGAATGGATCGCGATAAGGCTATAAAATACATGCATGATCTTCTGCGCACTATGGTGGAGAAAGACGGCTCTGACCTGTTTATTACAGCCGGAGCGCCACCATCCATTAAAGTTGACGGAGAAATGTCACAGTTATCCAGTCAATCTCTAAGCCCGCAGCATACTCAGGTGCTGGTGCGTTCTATTATGAACGACAAACAGTCCGCTGAATTTGACGAGACACAGGAATGTAACTTTGCGATTAGCTTGCCAGGTGTTTCACGTTTTCGTGTGAACGCATTTACTCAACGTGGTTCGGTGGGTGTGGTATTACGTGTTATTCGATCCGATATTCCGGAGTTTGAAGATCTTAATTTGCCACCAATACTGACAGAAATTGCCCTGACCAAACGTGGCCTGGTGATTTTTGTGGGTGCTACCGGTTCGGGTAAATCGACTTCGCTGGCTGCGATGGTCGGTTATAGAAATGAAAACAGCAAGGGTCACATTATTACCATCGAAGACCCTATTGAATTCGTGCATAACCATCGAAATTGTCTTGTTACCCAGCGTGAAGTCGGGGTGGACACGGACAGCTACGAAATTGCGCTGAAGAATACTTTGCGTCAGGCACCGGATGTCATATTAATTGGCGAGATTCGTGACCGTGAAACCATGGAATATGCCATCGCTTTTGCTGAGACGGGTCATTTATGCTTGTCTACCCTGCACGCCAACAGTACTAACCAGGCGCTGGATCGTATTATCAACTTTTTCCCCGAAGAACGACGTTCACAGTTGCTGATGGATCTTTCGTTGAATTTGAAGGCG
>QIHT01000184.1 GCA_003229115.1 Gammaproteobacteria bacterium
CCCCATCTCATAATTTCTTCGATAGTTCGAAAACAGCCCAGGCAAATATCATCTCCATCAAGACAGCAGTTACGAACACAGGGTGATGGCACTTCTGTCATTACCGGTTTTTAGCTAACGCACGTTGTAATAAATTTTTTCTGATATTTCATGCCATGCCGTTACCTGTTTTCTAAATTTATCGTAAGAGGCATAAATTCTTTCGGCCGCTTTATTTTTTCCAGCAAGCTCTCTCACTACTTCATCTGACAACGTCTTGAGTTTTTCAAGAACATCATCTGGCAATCTGCGCAGATCAACCTTGTGTTTGTTAACCAGTATATCGAGTGCCGCATTATTTTTTGCTGTGTACTCTGTCGACATATCCTGATTAACCACTTTGCAGGCATTTAAAACAATGGTCTGCAAATCTTCTGCTAAGGCATCAAACGATTTTTTATTGATAAGTGCTTCGAGTGTTGTTCCTGGTTCGTGCCAGCCGGGATAGTAATAATATTTGGCAGCTTTGTGCAAACCAAACGCCAGATCGTTATAAGGGCCGACCCACTCAGTGGCATCAATGGCACCGGTTTTTAAAGAAGTGAACAATTCGCCACCCGGTAAATTGACAGGTGTGCCACCGGCACGTTTCAACACTTCACCACCAAGACCCGGAATGCGCATCTTTAAACCTTTTAAATCATTAACACTGTTTATTTCCTTGTTAAACCAGCCCGCCATTTGCACGGTTGTGTTGCCTGCGGCTGCAGGTATGACACCAAAAGGCGCGTAGGTTTCTTCCCATAGTTGCATTCCACCACCGTGATACAACCAGGCGGTCATTTCCTGTGAGTTGAGACCAAAGGGTACGGTCGAAAAAAACTGGGCTTCTTTAATTTTTCCTTTCCAGTAATAAGCGGCGCCATGACCCATTTGTGCCGTGCCTCTTGATACTGCATCAAATACTTCAAAGGCGGGTACCAACTCTCCACCACCGTAAACTTTTACTTTAATACGACCATTGGTCATATCAGTAATGAGCTTCGCTAACTGATTGGCACCCGTGCCCAGAACTGGAAAGTTCTTTGGCCAGGTGGTGACCATTTTCCATTTGATTTTTTTATCTGCATGAACAATGGCGGGTGCGGCTACACTGGTTGTTGCCAGACCTGCGATGCTTGCCTGTTTTATAAAGTCACGACGTTTCATAGTTTTTTGTCCGATTATTTTTTAACCACAGAGGCACAGAGAGCACAGAGTTTTATATTGTTAATGCGCCGTAGGCGCAGTAAACAACAAAGAGCTTCCTCTGTGTTCTCTGTGCCTCTGTGGTAAAGGCTTTTAAAGCTTTTACATAACCTGCAGATTAGCATAAGCCATCACCAGCCACTTACTGCCTGCATATTCAAAATTTACTTCAACCCGCGCATGTGCGCCATTGCCTTCCAGGTTAATGACGACGCCTTCACCAAACTTGCCGTGTGAAACTCGCTGACCCACATGAATACCATTAATACTTTCAGTTTCTTTTGAACTCGGCGAATACAGTGGTTGGCTGATGGTGGGTTTGGCACGTACTTCATGCACCAGGTGTTCAGGGATCTCACTAATGAAACGTGACGGAGATGGGTAAATATCCTGGCCGTAAAGCATCCTGTGTTCGGCGCAGGTGAATACCAGTTTTTGTCGCGCACGGGTGATGCCCACATAACAAAGCCGGCGTTCTTCTTCGAGTTTGCCCTCTTCCTCCAGCGAACGCTGACTTGGGAACAGGCCTTCCTCTAAACCAACCACAAATACCAGCGGAAATTCGAGGCCTTTTGCACTGTGCAGCGTCATCATCTGTACGCAATCTTCCCAGGCGTCGGCCTGGCCTTCGCCTGCTTCCAGCGCTGCGTGGGTTGTCCATGTCTTCCAGTTCTGAACTATCAAAATCGAAACCCCGACCTGCGGTAACAAGCTCCTCGAGATTTTCTACGCGTGCCTGTGCTTTCTCGCTTTTTTCTTTGCCAAAATGATCGATTAATCCACTTTCATGAATCACGTGTTCTATCTGTTCGAACAACTCCAGATCTTTAGTATCTACATTCATACTATCGATCAATTGCATAAACACTGACAAAGCATTCGCCGCGCGTGCGGTTAATGCGTTTTCTTCAATCAGATGTTGCGCAGCCTGCCACATCGATAGATCCTGCTCTCTGGCAGTCTCTCTTATTTTCTCTACGGTTCGGTCACCGATACCACGGGTGGGTGTATTCACCACGCGTTCAAATGACGACATGTCATTGCGATTATCAATTAAGCGCATATAGGCCAGTGCATCTTTAATTTCTGCGCGTTCAAAATAACGCATGCCGCCATAAACACGATACGGGATAGCTTCGCTGACAAATTTTTCTTCGAAAACGCGCGACTGTACGTTTGAGCGATATAGTATTGCAATATCAGCACGTGGATTGCCATCATCTATCCACTGGTTGATGTGATCTAGAACAAAACGCGCTTCGTCGTAATGGTTGAACGCATTATAAAAAAGTATCGGCTCGCCATCTTCGCCACTGGTCCATAACTTTTTACCCATGCGATCTGCGTTATTATCGATAAGCGCGTTGGCAGCAGAAAGAATGGTAGTGGTTGACCGGTAGTTTTGTTCGAGACGAACCAGTTCAGCAGGATGAAAATCTTTCTGGAACAACTGAATGTTTTCTACTTTTGCACCGCGCCAGCCATAAATTGCCTGATCATCGTCACCGACTATAAACACTTTGTTATTAGAACCGGCGAGCAGACGAATCAAGGCATACTGAATAGCGTTGGTATCCTGAAACTCATCAACAAGTATATGCTTGAAACGTTTCTGATAGTGATCGCGTAACGCATCGTTATCGCGTATCAGTTCCAGTGTGCGGAATAACAGTTCTGCAAAATCTACCGCGCCGGCTTTGTCGCAGGCGGCCTCATAAGCGGTGTAAATTCTTACCAGTTGCTGGTAGGTCGGGTTATGCGCGGTATCAACATGTTTCGGCCGCTGACCTTCGTCTTTTCTTGCATTGATAAAGGCCTGCGCCTGTTTGGGCGGCCATTGCGCTTCATCCAGCGCCAAACCCTTGAGGATGCGCCGAATCATCCGGTACTGGTCGTCTGAATCCAGAATCTGGAAGGTTTGTGGCAATCGCGCCTCTTTCCAGTGCGTACGCAGCAGGCGGTGTGCCATGCCGTGGAAAGTGCCTACCCACATGCCCGACACCGGCACGCCCTGTAATTTTTCAACACGGCTGCGCATCTCCGCCGCTGCTTTGTTGGTGAAGGTCACCGCAAAAACGCTAAAGGGCGAGATGTCTTCTACCTGACAAAGCCAGGCAATTCGATGGACTAAAACACGGGTTTTTCCACTGCCAGCACCTGCCAGCACAAGAATATGCCCGGCAGCGGCGGTGACGGCTTCGCGTTGTGCCTGGTTCAGGTCTTCAAGTATGTGCGAAACGTCCATGGTACTGGAGCTTAACAAACCCTTGTCCATGACTTCAGACATCTAAATGGGCCTTAGTCCTGAATCGCAAACAACAGGAAGAATGCGCCCAGGCCACCGAGCGCCCAGGAAACCGCGGGGGCACCAAAAATCATGGAAGGAGAAAAACCATCGAGGCCGAACACGATGAATGCGCTCATTAATAAACTGGCACCTGCTATAGCAACGACCATGCGCCGATTACCACGTTTTACTTCATCGCGTACATTGCGAATTTCCTGCAACTGTTGTTCTACATCGCTACCTTCGGCCAGCTTTTTCATGGCTTCGTAAATCAGCCCGGGCATTTCCGGTAATTTTTCAACCAGGTGCGGTATATTGTCTTTAATACCGCGCAACATGGCACGAGGCCCCACCTGGTCTTCCATCCATTGTTCCAGAAAGGGTTTTGCGGTTCGCCACAAATCAAGATCAGGATATAACTGACGGCCCAGGCCTTCAATATTCAACAAGGTTTTCTGTAACAACACTAATTGCGGTTGAACTTCCATATTAAAACGGCGCGCAGTTTGAAACAAACGCAATAACAACTGACCAAATGAAATGTCTTTTAAAGGCTTTTCGAAGATAGGCTCACAAACACTGCGTATAGCAGATTCAAATTCATCAACGCGTGTGTCTGATGGAACCCAACCAGACTCAACATGCAGCTTTGCCACCTTGTTGTAATCACGTTGAAAAAACGCCAGAAAATTTTCCGCAAGATAACGCTTATCTACCGGGCTTAATGAACCCATAATGCCGAAATCGACGGCAACATATTTTGGCCGGTTCGGGTTTTCTATATCGACAAAGATGTTGCCCGGGTGCATGTCGGCATGGAAAAAATTATGTGAGAACACCTGGGTGAAAAATATTTCCACACCTAGCGCTGCCAGTCTTTCCATGTTGGTATTATTATTTTTCAGCTCGTCAATGTTGCGTATCGGAACACCATAAATGCGTTCCATCACCAGAACATTTTTACGTGTGTAGTCCCAGTAAATTTCCGGCACGTACAGGTCAGTAGAGCCTTCGAAGTTTCTACGCAGTTGGCTGGCGTTGGCGGCTTCACGCATCAAGTCCAGTTCATCAAGAATGGTTTTTTCATACTCTCTGACCACTTCAACCGGTCGCAGGCGCCTTAATTGGGAAGAGTATTTCGCGCCCAGCTCAGCAATGATGTATAACAGGGAAATATCACGCTTTATGACCGGGAGAATATCGGGTCGCAACACTTTAACAACCACTTCATCGCCATTTTTAAGTTTTGCTGCATGCACCTGGGCAACGGAAGCCGAAGCAAGCGGCTGGATATCAAACTCGGAAAATAATTCTTCAACCGACTCGCCAAACGCCTTTTTGATAATTTGTTGTGCCGCTTCACCTGAAAACGGTGGTACTGCATCCTGTAGCTGTTCAAGTTCATCAGCAATATCATCCGCCAGTAAATCCCTTCGTGTGGATAACATTTGTCCGAACTTGATAAACACCGGGCCCAGGTCTTCCAGGGTTTTTCTGATGCGCTCACCGCGAGGGCCGCGATTACGCAGAAACCAGTTCCAGGGGAAAAAATAAATAAGAAAACGGAACGGCCTGAATAAATGTGTGGCAAAAACAATGTCATCGAGCCCATGACGCATTAGTACATAATTGATTCGTACCAGTCTGATAAATTGTTTTACGCCGAGCATTCTCATGTTTTATCAGCTTCAGATTTTTTACTAAGCACATCAAATTTGGCCTGCAGACGGTCAACACCATTGCGCAGCTCATCAACATCATCGTAAAACATTTCAAGCTCTGCGCCCGCTACGACATCACGGCTTTCTTCCTGCAGATATTCAGAAATGTCAGTCGCTATAGATTGTCTTGCGCTGTTTGTCCAACGGCTGAATTGTTTTGCAACGCGCACCAATTGATGTGCTGGTGCATCACCAATTAGTGAAGCCAGGTGATCTTCCCAATCCACTTCCATCTCTGCCAGTAGTTTTTTAAATTCACGGCCAAGGCGCATATCACCAACAATTTCTACTTCGCCCTTTAACATCATGGGCGCCACATCAGAAGTCACTCCCATTTTAAACAGTGCAGCGGGTGTTCCTTTTATTACGGCATCCGGCTCGCCTTCATAATATTCAGATAATTTGATGCAAGCGCCTTCAGTGTCATTCTGCGGGAAAACATAGAATTTTTTATTGATGCCCGTCAGTTCAATGGCAATCACCCTGCCCTCAAACACTGACATTTTTTTTGCCATTTCAGGGTCCAGTGATAAATAACGATTGAGCATCGCATCCAGCCACAGCATCGGTGCTTTCCTTGTTGTGGCGTTGATGTCTATCACTGCTAAAGTTTAAATCCTTTGTGAAGGGCGACGATGCCACCGCTCATATTGTGATAGGTGCAACGTTCGAAACCCGCGCTTTGCATCATGGTTTTTAGTGTGGCCTGGTCAGGGTGCATTCGAATTGACTCGGCGAGGTACTGGTAACTGTCAGCATCGTTCGCAATAATTTTTCCCATGAGCGGCAATAATTTAAATGAATAAAAATCATAAACTTTGTTAAGCCCGGGCAACACCGGTTTCGAGAATTCAAGTATTAGCAACCTGCCACCCGGTTTGAGCACTTTAAGCATGGAGCGAAGCGCTTTGTCTTTATCCGTTACATTACGCAAACCAAAAGCAATCGTGACGCAATCAAAAGTATTTTCTTCGAACGGCAGATCTTCCGCATTGGCTTCGACAAACTTTATATTGCCGGCAACACCCTGATCAATTAAGCGTCGCCTGCCCTGCTCCAGCATATCGGGATTGATGTCAGAGATGATGACTTCGCCAGTGGCACCTACCTGCTTCGACATGTAAACCGTTAAATCACCCGTGCCACCAGCAACATCCAGCGCACGCTGGCCTTTTTTCAAACCAGTATGGCTCATGGCAATTTTTTTCCAGAGCCGGTGAACACCAAAAGACATAACGTCATTCATTACATCATACTTGTTGGCGACTGAACTAAATACGTCCGCAACCAGGCCTGCTTTTTTATCAGCATCGACCTGTTTGAATCCAAAATCTGTTTTGTTATCTGACATTATTGCCTTTAAATCTAATCCAGTTTTTTGCGCTCATGTCCTGCCGTTTTCAAACGCTCGAGATAATCCTGCCACTTTTGTTCGTAAGCTGCACCCAATTCGTATAAGTATTCCCAGGTATATAAACCGGTATCGTGTTGATCATCAAATACCAGCTTGATAGCGTAGTTCCCCTGGGGTTCTATGGCGGTTATGTTGACATCTTCCTTGCCCAGCTGAAGTACTTCCTGACCCGGGCCGTGGCCGGTAACTTCTGCCGAAGGCGAGTACACCCGCAAGTATTCACAGGGCAATTCAAACTTCTTGCCGTCTTCAAATTCCAGTTCAAGCACCCTGCTTTTCTGGTGCAAACTTATGTTCATTGGTTTTGACATGCTGTTCCTTTACTAAAGAATATAACGACTAAGGTCTTCATCTTCGACCAGTTCGCCCAGGCTGTTATCAACGTAGGCCGCGTCTATATTAATGGATGTGCCCGACTTATCGGGTGCTTCGTATGAAATTTCTTCGAGTAATCTTTCCATCACCGTGTGCAGACGACGCGCGCCAATATTTTCTGAGCGCTCGTTAACACTGAAGGCGACTTCGGCGATTCGTTTGATGCCGTCTTCGGTAAAATCCAGTGACACGCCTTCGGTCTTCATTAACGCCTTGTGCTGGGTGGTTAAAGCCGCATCGGGTTCAGTAAGAATGCGCCGCAAATCTTCTTCGCTTAATGCGTTGAGTTCGACACGAATTGGTAAACGTCCCTGCAACTCAGGAATTAAATCGGAGGGTTTTGAAAGGTGGAAAGCGCCCGAGGCAATAAACAATATGTGATCGGTTTTCACCATGCCGTATTTAGTCGTCACTGTGCAGCCTTCAACTAATGGCAATAAATCGCGTTGTACGCCTTCTCTGGAAACATCGGCGTTACCCCCTGAATTCGAGCCTTTCGTCACCTTGTCGATTTCATCGATAAACACGATGCCATTCTGTTCGGCGTTTTCAACCGCGCGCGCTTTTATATCGTCGTC
Organism: Gammaproteobacteria bacterium; assembly: GCA_003229115.1. GTDB lineage: Bacteria > Pseudomonadota > Gammaproteobacteria > SZUA-229 > SZUA-229 > SZUA-116. The sequence continues at coordinate 7,603 of QIHT01000184.1, forward strand.
CTTGAGGAGTTTTGCAGCTTCTTCATCCAGTAGTATCTTGCGTGCTCTGGAGATCTTTAATTTATTGTTTTTTTTCTTGTCACCACCGATATTTTTAAACATGCCCTGCAACTGGCTGGTCATTTCTTCCATGCCGGGCGGTGCCATTATCTCGACGCCTACAGGTGACACGGAGACTTCGATTTCTATTTCCTTGTCATCCAGCTCGCCAGCTCTCAGCTTTTCCCTGAATTTCTGGCGTGTGCTGGAATCCTGCGTCTCGGGCTCACCGTATTGATTACGAGCCGGTGGCAACAGGGCATCGAGAATACGCTCTTCGACGGCTTCTTCGGCCAGATGATGGACTTTTTCCATCTCCTTCTCTCTCGTTGTTTTAACGGAGATGTCTACAAGATCACGTATTATAGAATCAACTTCGCGTCCAACATAGCCAACTTCGGTGAACTTGGTTGCCTCGACCTTAACGAAGGGAGCATTGGCTAAATGTGCCAGTCGACGGGCAATTTCAGTTTTACCGACCCCGGTAGGACCAATCATGAGGATATTCTTGGGCGTGATCTCATTGCGCAGGCCTTCATCGACCTGCATTCTGCGCCAGCGATTACGCAGCGCGATAGCAACAGCGCGCTTCGCCGACTGCTGGCCAATAATATGCTTGTCCAGTTCCTGGGCAATTTCACGGGGTGTCATTTCAGACATAGTTTTACAGCCTATAATTCTTCAAGTGTGCGGGAATGGTTCGTATATATGCAGATATCACCGGCAATCTCGAGGCTCTTATCAACAATCTCACGCGCCGTCATTTCTGTATTATCGAACAGGGCACGCGCTGCAGATTGAGCATAAGGCCCGCCAGAGCCTATAGCAATCAGATCATCGACAGTATCAATCACATCGCCTGTGCCAGAAACCAGTAATGAGGTCTCATGGTCGACCACAATCAACATCGCTTCCAGCTTGCGTAACATCCGGTCGGTACGCCAGTCCTTTGCCAGCTCGACCGCGGCTCTTTTTAACTGACCACTGTGGCGTTCCAGCATACCTTCGAAGCGCTCCAGCAAAGTAAAAGCATCGGCCGTGGCACCGGCAAAACCGGCGATGACTTTATCATGGTAAATCTTGCGAACCTTGGTGGCATTGGCTTTCATTATTGTATTGCCCAGTGTTACCTGGCCATCACCACCAACCACGACTTTGCCGTCGCGGCGTACTGTAACAATGGTTGTGCCGTGAAATGTTTCCACCTCGATCTCCGCTGGTCTCTCTTCGGGGCGCTCATTTTACACTATGCGTAGGTCGAAAGGATGTTTCACCGCAGAGACGCTGGGCCGCAGAGAAAATTATTAGGCTTGTAGGGTGGGCATTGCCCACCAGTTATCTATGCAACGAATCGATTTCCTGAAATGGCGGGCAATGCCCGCCCTACATAACTATGCGTACATCGAAGGGATGATTCACCACAGAGGCACAGAGTACACAGAGAAAACCCAATCTATAGGGAGGTATTGACGCCCTACAAAACGAACCTAAATACGTTTTTCTCTGTGTACTCTGTGCCTCTGTGGTGAAAAGCTTTTTAAAACACTACTTACGCGACCTGGGGTGCGCCTTGTCGTAAACACCGGCCAGGTGCTGAAAATCGAGGTGGGTATAGATTTGAGTCGTGCTCAAGTTGGCATGGCCCAACAATTCCTGCACCGCCCGCAGATCGCTGGAGGATTCCAGCAGGTGGGAGGCAAAAGAATGCCTGAGCATATGGGGGTGAACGTTACTGTCCAGACCCTGCTGCAAGGCCCATTTTTTGAGCCGTTGCTGGATGCTGCTGTTACTGATGCGGTTGCCATTACGGCTAATGAAGAGGGCGGTTTCATCGGCTTTTACCAGAGCGGCTCTTTCTTTTATCCAGACTTTAAGGGCTTTTTTAGCCTTGCCACCAAACGGTGTCTGTCTTTGTTTGTTGCCTTTACCCAGCACCAATAGTGTCTGCTGTTGCCAGTCAATATCATTCAGGTTGAGGCCGGTCAATTCTGATAATCGTAAACCGCAACCATATAACAGTTCCATCACCGCACTATCGCGACAGGACAGAGCGTCTTTACCGGGAAGCGATAAAAGATGGTCGAGCTGGTCAACCCCCAGCGTATTGGGCAGGCGTTTTGGGGCTTTGGGTGCCGGCACGTCTTTGGCCGGATTATGGCTTGCCAGTTGATGGCGGCACAAAAAATTAAATAATGTCCTTATGGCTGAAAGTTGACGCTGTAAACTTCGGCCGGAAAGCCCACTGTGATGCTGTTTTGCTATAAATTGCCGAACACTGGGTTCATTGATATCTGGCCATGCTTTTATGCCATTAGCATCACAATAATTCAGAAAAACCTGAATATCGCGACGGTAGGCGGAGAGGGTATGCGGCGAGTAGCGGCGTTCGGATTCGAGGTAACTGTAAAACCGGCTCAGTGATTCAGCCATACCACCGGCTTGAGCAGTCATGACTTACTTTTCCAGATGAACAGCAAGAGCAGCGCTCACCAGGTCACCGACCTGGCTCAAAAACTCAGTGCCCATGGAGCTTTGAAAACGATTTGAATCGCTACCACCCAGACCTAACAAGCCCAGGTCTGCACCGGCCACCAGTGGTATCACTGCGGCAGAGCTTATCGCTCCAGCTTCTTCTCCGAAGAGGAAATCTGTTTGCTCTGCAGAACAGCGGCCACAGACCGGATTCTTGTGTTTCAACATGGTGGAAAAAGC
>QIHT01000016.1 GCA_003229115.1 Gammaproteobacteria bacterium
CCCGACTGCAACGAGAGCTGGCCATGCCCCATGCCTCGGCCGAACGGGAGCTGGAATTTTCAAGATTGTTGACCCATGCATTATTGACCAGCGCCGCTGAAGTTATTGTCAGCTCACCCGAGCGTGAAGATGATAAAACACTTCGCCCCAGTCCCCTGATCCTGGAAATACCGGAAACCACGAAAGCAAAAATAATTAATGCTGCTAATGAAAATTACATGTTAAGCATTCACAAACAGGGCAGGCTTGAAATACTTGCAGAAGACCAACCACCGCCCCTGGACCCGGGCACCAGTGGTCGCGGTGGTACCGGCCTGATCAAGCAACAAGCCATGTGCCCGTTTAGCGCCTTTGCCCGTTATCGGCTCGGCGCCCAACCGCTCGCGGATACTCGCGAAGGCCTATCGGCCATGGAGCGGGGCAGCCTGGTGCACCGGGTGCTTGAGTTGTTATGGGGCAAGATCAAAGATCAAAATACGTTATTAAAACTTTCTGAGGAAGATTTAAGCACAACAATTACCAGGAGCACTAAACAAGCCATAGACGAACAGGCACGATTTAACCCGGAAACTTTTAGCAAACGTTTTGTTGAAATAGAAACGGCCCGTTTAACGCGCCTGGTCAGTCAATGGCTGGTGCTTGAAAAACAGCGAGCGCCATTCAAGGTGGTGGCCCCGGAAGAAGAACAGTTTATCACCATCGCCGGCATGCGCCTAAAGCTCATTATTGATCGCATAGACGAAATAGAAAACGGTGAATACCTGCTCATCGACTACAAAACCGGCAGCACTAATAATCTGAACAACTGGTTTGACGAGCGGCCGCAAGAACCGCAACTGCCCATGTATAGTTATCTTGGCAGTGAAACAGGCAAAACGCCATCGGCCCTGGCCTTTGCCCAACTGGCACCGGGAGCTTTAAAATTCATTGGCCTCGGTATTCGCGACGGCATTGCAGAAGGCATCAAAGACATTAGCAAAGACGACAAGCGCGGTGCCGATGACTGGCTGCAGCAAATCAATGACTGGAAAAATATTCTCGAGAACCTGGCCCGGGAATACGTCGATGGTCTGGCCGCGGTTAATCCCAAGAATGACAACAGCTGTAGTTATTGTCCGTACCCGGAACTGTGTCGCATTAACGAACTCAACCAGCGCCTCGGTCATTTGTCCGAAACAAATCATGAACAATAAAAATAATAACCGCATCAACGATAGAGGGTTGGCGTGAGAAAATCATATATATTCCCTCATCCTGGCCTTCTCCCAGAGGGAGAAGGGATGGCTTCGGTCCGTCTCTTTAACCCCCTCTCTCACAGGGAGAAGGAAGAAGTGTCTTCGGTCCGTTTCTTTAACCCCCTCTCACTTCGGGAGAAAGAATGGCTTCGAGACTATCCCATTAACTCCCTCTCCCTCCGGGAGACGACTGCATGGACGCAGGAGTTAGAGCGACGCAGGAAGCCCAAGCCGAGGGCTGGGGTGAGGGAGCCATATATATCCCCTCATCCTCACCTTCTCCCGAAGGGAGAAGGAATTGCCCTGAGTCATCTCGCTAACCGCTCTCCCTCCGGGAGAAGCAATGACTTCGAGACTATCCCATTAACTCCCTTTCCCTCCGGGAGAAGCAATGACTTCGAGACTATCCCATTAACCCCCTTTCCCTCCAGGAGAAGGAAGAAGTGTCTTCGGTCCGTCTCTTTAACCCCCTTTCCCTCCGGGAGAAGCAATGACTTCGAGACTATCCCATCAATTCCCTTTCCCTCCAGGAGAAGGAAGAAGTGGCTTCGAGACTATCCCATTAACCCCCTCTCTCGCAGGGAGAAGGAAGAAGTGTCTTCGGTCCGTCTCTTTACCCCCCTCTCCCTCCGGGAGAGGGTTGGGGTGAGGGGATCATGAAAAACAACAACAAGATTATCGATAACGACGCCCGTCAACGGGCCCTCGACCCGTCCACGTCATTCATCGTCCAGGCGCCGGCAGGCTCCGGCAAAACAGAATTACTCATCCAGCGTTATCTTGCGCTACTGGCACGGGTACAAAAACCGGAAGAAGTCCTGGCCATTACCTTTACCAACAAGGCCGCCGGTGAAATGCGCGCCCGGGTACTCAAGGCGCTGGATGCTGCCACGGGCGAGCAACCCGCAAAAGACCCCGACGCCCATACCTGGACTTTAGCCAAAGCCGTCTTAACCCAGGCAGAAAAAAATAACTGGGCCCTGGCAGATCACCCGGCTCGCATTCGCATCCAGACCATCGATGCCTTGTGCAGTGCCCTGACCCGGCAAATGCCGTTACTCTCTCGTTTCGGTGCCCAGCCCACCATTGCCGATGACATTGACCCGCTTTATCAACAGGCAGCACGGCGCACCCTGGCCCAGCTGGAATCGGGGGAGTCATGGTCAGACGCCATCGCATTTTTATTAAACCACCTGGATAATGACCTGGTCCGGGTTGAGTCTTTACTGGTGAGCATGCTCAAGTCTCGCGACCAATGGCTGCGCCACGTGGCCGACCGGGAAAACCCGCGCCTGGAACGGGCCAACCTTGAGCTGGCCATGCAGCGAGCCATTACCGATACACTACGCGCCGCACTGGCAAGTATGCCCACCGAATTAAAAACAAAGATTTTTAGTAGCCTGCAATATGCTTCTCAGAATCTCGTGGATGCTGATAGCACCTCGCCAATAAAGATTTGTGCTGAGCTCACCGAACTACCCGGCGACACCTTGCCCGAGCTTGATTACTGGCGGGGCATTGCCGAATTATTATTAACTGGCAAGGGTGAATGGCGCAGCCCCAAAGGCATCACCAAGAAACAAGGCTTCCCCGCACCCAGTAGCAGTAAAAACAAGGACGAAAAAGCACGCCTGACCCAGGGCAAGGAAAACATGAAAACCCTGCTGGGTTTGTTACAGGAACATGAAACCCTGCGCCAGTTACTCATCGATGTCCGTTTTTTACCACCGGCCACTTATGACGACCAGCAATGGCAAGTGATTGCCGCCCTCGTAGAATTACTACCCCTGGCCGCTGCCCAGTTAAAACTGGTGTTCACCGAAACCGGCAGTGTCGATTACACCGAAGTCTCGCAAGCGGCTTTACGAGCACTGGGCAGTGATCAAAACCCCACGGACCTGGCGCTGGCACTGGACTATCGCATTAGTCATATACTCATTGATGAATTTCAGGATACCTCCCTCAGTCAATACGAACTCCTGCAACGCCTCACCGCTGGCTGGCAGGCCGATGATGGCCGCACCCTGTTTGTCGTCGGCGATCCCATGCAATCCATTTACCGTTTCCGGGAAGCAGAAGTGGGCCTGTACTTACGCGCCCGCCACGAAGGCATTGGCAGTGTCTTGCTTGAGCCCCTTACCCTGAGCGTCAACTTTCGTTCCCAACAGGGCATAGTCGACTGGGTCAACAGGGTTTTTGCAAACGTATTACCCAGTGAAGAAAACATCAGCCTCGGCGCCGTCACTTACAGCCCGTCCCATGCCTGGCACGGCACCGAACAAGCACAGGCCATCACGGTTCACCCCCTGTTTAATCACACCAGTGAAAATGGCTACCACCATTCAAAAATAGAAGAAGCCGGCAAAATACTGCAAATAATAAAGGCTGCAAAAGAAAAGTCACCTGACCACAAAATCGCCATCCTGGTGCGCAGCCGTTCGGCCCTGGTTTACATCCTGCCGCAATTACGCAAGGCCGGTTTGCACTTTTTAGCCCTGGACATTGAACACCTTGGCGAACGCCAGGGCATTGACCCGCGCCTTGCTCCACCCCGGTGACCGCATTGCCTGGCTGGCAATATTACGGGCACCGTGGTGCGGCCTCAACCTCACCGACCTGGAAAAACTGGCCGGTAATACAAACAACAGCACACTCATTAGTCGCATGGCCAATCAGGAAGTTGTCCAGCAGTTATCTGCCGATGGCCAAAAAAGATGTTTTAAATTCAATGAAATTATAAAAACGGTATTACAACACCGGCAACGACAAAGCCTGCGTAGTTTCATCGAAGGCGCCTGGCTGGCCCTGGGCGGCCCGGGATGTATCACCACTGAAAATAAAAACGAAAGTGAAACAATTAACGCCGACCTGGAAGACGTGCTTGTTTACCTGGATTTACTCGATGGCATGGACGAAGCGGGCAGTGTCCAGGATGTGTCGCGCCTGCACGAGTCCATTACCAGCTTGTTCGCCCGGCCCGATAGCCAGGCCGATGATCACCTGCAAGTCATGACCATCCACAAGGCCAAGGGCCTGGAATTTGACGTGGTGATCCTGCCCGGCCTCGGTCAAAAACCGCCACCTGCGGGCAAACAACTGCTGCTCTGGTCCGAGCGCACCAGTAGCGAACAACACAATGATTTATTACTGGCACCTATTGCCGCCAGTGAATCAAGCAAGGACGAGATTTATGAATACTTAAAACGATCAGACAAGGAACGGGGCCGCAATGAAAATGCCCGCCTGTTATACGTGGCCGCCACCCGTGCCAAAAAATCCCTGCATTTACTGGGCGCCACCACTGCCAAAACTATCAAGGGCAAAGAAAAAAATGATGACCTGGAATGTCAGGCCCCCATTGAAGGCTCCTTACTGAAATTACTCTGGCACGAATTGGCCCCGATGTATGAAAACGCCCTGGTGGCCGCTGATCTAACCCGTGACCAAAGCAGTGATCAAACCAGCAACCAAACCAGCGACCAAACAAGCAATCAGGCCACTTACCTGCAGGTGCAAGGCATTCAACGCCTGCCCGTGGACTGGCAATTACCATCCGTACCAGATGCTATAAAAATAGCCGGCGCCTCGTTAGCAACACCAAAACCAGTCGAAGAAATTGAATTTGAATGGGCCAGCGCCACTGCCCGCCACGTGGGCACCGTCGTCCACCGCGTGCTCATGCGCTTATCCGCAGGGGCCAGTAATAACAGTAACAACAGTCACCAGCAAGACAGCGACGATTATTACGCCAACACCCTCACCAGCCTCGGCGTGCCCACAGCCGAATTAAACGCAGCCGTGACCAAAGTCTCACTGGCAATCAGCAATACCCTGGCAGATGCAAAAGGCCAATGGATTCTTGATAACAATCACAAACAAGCCCGGTCAGAATTCGCCATGGGCGGGGTAGATAACGGCAAACTCAAAACCCTGATTATTGACCGCACCTTCATAGACGCAGACAATACCCGCTGGATTATTGACTACAAAACCGCCAGCCACGAAGGCGGTAACCTGGAAAGCTTTCTCGACCAGGAACAGCAACGATACCAGGCGCAGCTAGACCAATATGCCCGGTATATGGGTAAAATAGACGACCGCCAGATCAAGTTAGGGCTGTATTTCCCGTTATTGAAAGGGTGGCGGGAGTGGGGGTTTAATAAATAGATCACCTATGTATGATGGGAGTATACTGATGCAATTGGAATAAATTATTAATAGTTGAAGTCTGATAAAAGCAACTTAAGGTTCTGATTTTTAGGTTCTCGAAATATAGTTATACCTGAATACACAATAAAATCGGAGTACGCAAAATCTTTAGTAATAGAGAAATAGCCGTTGGAATATGGATCGCCCTGTTCCTTGGCTGGGGCTTTAGCAAAGGGTCTGTAAGGCAATCTTTTGCAGGTGTTCTTAAGGCATTATGTTCAAAACCCATACTCCTTATCTTTGCTCTAATGTTGTTTTACATAAGTGCAATGGTGTGGGTGCTAGCAGAAGTGGAGCTTTGGAGCACTGTTCAACTTAAACTCACGATCATTTGGGTCGTGTCAGTTGCCGCCGTCATGCTGTTCAGAGTCAATAGCATATCGGAAGATGAACATTTTTTTAAGAAAGCAATACAAGACAACATAAAGATAATAATCGTCCTTGAGTTCGTGATAAACGTTTACTCGTTAAGCTTATGGATAGAGCTAATATTGGTTCCTTTGTTGGCTATTCTGGCGGGAATATTGGTTATCGCAGAATCTGATAAAAAATATGCACAAGTAGAAAAAGCTATCAATTGGTTTCTGGAAACGACTGGCCTTGGTTTGCTTGCATATGCTATTTATCGTATAGCTGTAGATTTCGGATCATTTGCGAATATCGAAAATCTCCAAGATTTTACTCTGCCACCAATTATGTCGATAGCCTATCTGCCATTCGTTTATTTTATTGCGCTATTTATGACGTATGAGGTTTTATTTGTCAGACTAGGATTCTTTATAAAAGAATCGCATCTTTTGCGGTACACAAAATTACGGACGTTGATAAATATGAATGTAAATCTTTCTAGGCTAAAAAAGTGGTCGAAACACATCACATCTTATGATTTTAGTAGTGAGGATAGTATTGATCAGTCGGTAATCAACTTTAATGCAAAAGATAAAGAACAGGTATAACAAAACGCCCAAAACCCAGATCAGAGAACAATTGTTGCTAATATTTAGAGAAAACAGTTCTCTGACACCAATTTATATATAGTTACAAAATATACTCGATTAAAATGATCGTTTATCATTTTCTTACAGCCCAGAATGCATTAAGTAATGTCGCATTAAAACGGATTAGATTATCTAGATTTAACGATCTAAATGATCCCTTTGAATTTCTTGCTGGTAATTTATCAGATAAAGAAGTTAGAAACGCATTTAAAATTACGAAAGACGACTTTGATAAAAAAAATGGTATTTTGTGTTTTTCAAAAAGATGGTCAAATCCTGTTTTATGGAGTCACTATGCAGAAAAACATAGGGGAATATGTTTAGGTTTTGAATTAGCCGATATGTATGTGATAGAAATAGAGTATTCTAAAGATCGCATACCAATAGAATTTAAAGGCGGAAAAAAAGAGAATGGTTTTGAAGAAGGGTATATGAAGAAATTCTTAAGTACGAAATATGAGCACTGGTTGTACGAAGAAGAGGTTCGCATGATTTCTTCCTTAAAAGAAGCAGACTATGACAATGGTAATTATTTTGTTCCTTTTCAGAAAAGTTTAGAACTTAAAGAAGTAATCTTAGGCCCTTTTTGTGAGATTCCAATAGGTGCGGTGCAGTCTCTAGTAGATAGTATTTACCAGAAAGTAAAAATTAAAAAAGCAAGACTAGCTTTCAAAGAATTTAAAGTGGTAACAGATAAACGGTATGAACAAAAGTAAGAATACAAATACGCAAAAAAACCCGGGCCTGAGAACAATTGTTACTAATATTTAGAGAAAACTGTTCTCTGATCCCATTTATTCATATATTAAGTAAAACTTGTATCACACTGTAGCTAGCAACAAACTAAATACTCGAACTCTTGTTATAGTTGTTACTTATTCATATATTTTATTTACCAAACCTTGAATTAGGTAAAGATAAAAAATGGTTAAAGCAATAAACGAATCTGCTAACCCCATGGGATCAATCTGGCATCGATGGGATCCTCACATACATATGCCTGGCACATTAAATAATGATGAATTCGAGGGTGAAAATGTCCTCGATGAATACGTGAAGAGACTTAATTCTGCAATTCCCAGAATACGCGCTATTGGTATCACAGATTATTATGTACTAGACAGCTACGAGAAACTTCTCGCTGTAAAAAAGAAAGGTGGTTTGCCGCACGTTGACCTTTTATTTCCCAATATAGAGTTACGGTTTGCTATTAACGCGGCAAAGGGTTCTCCAATCAACGTTCATCTGCTCGTGTGCCCCGACGACCCAAATCATATGGCTGAAACCAAACGTTTTCTCGGTAATTTGAAATTCGAGTACAAGCAAGAGGATTACGGCTGCACAAACAATGAGTTAATCCGGTTAGGACACGCTTTCAAGCCAAATACCAAAAATGACGTGCACGCGCTCAAGCTCGGCGTACAGCAATTCAAAGTTAACCCAAGAAATTTGAGTGATGTATTTAAAGATTCTAAATGGGCTAGAGATAATATCATGGTCGCTATTGCGGCTGGCCAAAATGACGGAACTGGACAACTGCAGGAAGGGGGCCTAATGGCGCAGCGTGAGGAACTTCAGCGCATATCCCATATCATTTTCTCAGGGCGGCCCAAAGACAGAGCCTACTGGTTTGGTAAGGGGTCGGATTCGGTCGAGGAGCTCAAAAAGATATACGGGGAACTCAAGCCGTGTCTTCATGGCTGCGATGCACACAACCTTGAGAAGGTCGGTAAGCCTGACGATGATCGCTATTGTTGGATCCGTGGCGATTTGATCTTTGAAACATTGAGGCAGATATGTTTTGAACCTGAGAGACGAGTTTACATTGGAAAGGAGGCGCCAAGCGGAGGGCGGCCATCAGATCAAATAAAAAGCATTACCATAAAAGATGCTGATTGGTTGAAGACCCCCGACGTGAAGATCAATTCAGGATTGGTCGCTATTATAGGAGCTAGAGGGTCTGGTAAGACAGCACTTGTAGAAATGGTTGCAGCAGGAGCTAAAAGTATAGACAAACATCACACTAATCGGTCCTTCATTGAAAGAGCTAAGGAACACTTGCGTAATACTTCATGCGAGCTTAAATGGGGAAGCGATGAACTGACAAATTCTTCTCTGGATGTGGATGAAATTAATGCCGAAAATGATGATCCGCGTGTACGTTACTTGTCCCAACAATTTGTAGACCAGCTTTGTTCATCAGATGGACTAGCGGGGGCTCTAGTTTCAGAAGTTGAACGCGTTATTTTTGAGGCACATCCATCTGACGAGCGCCTGGGAGCACGGGATTTTGACGAGCTGCGCGAGCTTAAAACGCAATCAGTTCAACGTAATATGAATAGGTACCGAGAGGCGTTAAGCGACATTGGGAACGATCTGTCTATTCAGGATGATTTACGACGTAACCTTGAGGATTTAGAGCGAAAGCGGGCGGTCGAGGACTCCGCAATTAAGCGTATGAAGCTTGATCGCAAGAAGCTCACTCCAGCAAACAACAAGAAGTTTCTTGAACAACTAGAAAAAGTAAGGAACGCGGCCGAGTCTAAGTTCCGTGTTGTCGCTGACCTGGAAAAGAAGGAGCTAAATCTTGTCGCTCTACAGGAAGAAACGAAGCTGTTTTGTGACAGCGATGCAGAATTACAACTTAATCAACTTAAATCCAGGTACTCCGAAGCCGGACTAAGCGAGGAACAATGGAAAGTTTTCGGGCTATCGTATACGGGAGATGTGGAGTCGCTTTTAGATGAACAATCAAAGGCTGTACGAAAGAATATTTCAGAACAAAAAGGTCCTGCTGTAAACGAAATTGCGGAGAACCCAGACAAATCAAAAGCTAAAGCTTACTTTAGTGACAGGGAAACCCTTAGCGACTTGACTCATTCTTTACTTCTAAAAGAGCAGCGACGTTTGGAGGCTTGTATCGGAGTAGACAAAACACGCCGACGTCAATATAACGATCTTTCCAATAAAATTGTTCGGGCCGAAACAGCTTTGTCTAAGCGAGACAATGAGATTAAAAAAGCTAATGACGCACCTGGCAAGATAAAGGATCTGCTAAAACGACGAGAAGTATCTTATGGTGACTTGTTGGGCCAAATTGAGAAAGAAGCAAGTTTATTAAGGGCGCTATATCGACCCTTGCAGGGACGGCTTGAAGATCAAGGAGGTACACTTTGTAAATTAACATTCTCTATTAATAGAGAAGTCGATATCGCTGCCTGGGCCGAAGCTGGCGAACGTTTGATCGACAGATCAAAAGCAGGCGAATTTAGGGGGGTCGGGATGCTAACGCAGATAATTAGGAGCGAGCTCGAAGATGTCTGGAAGCTCGGAACAGCAAAAGACATTGCAAGTGCAATGTCAGAATTCCGAAAAAAGTATAATGGAGATTTTTGGAAACATATATTCGAGGACGCTAATAAAAATCGCGAGACCAGAAAAAATTGGAGTGATCAGATATCTGCATGGCTCTATGGGACAGATCACGTCCAAGTAAACTATGGGCTAGAATATGAATCCGTGGATATTCAGCAATTGTCACCTGGTACTCGTGGAATTGTGTTACTTCTGCTCTATTTATCTATCGATATCGATGACGAACGGCCATTAATCATTGACCAGCCTGAGGAGAATCTTGACCCTAATTCAATCTACCATGAACTTGTGGATCGATTCAAAGAAGCAAAGACGCGACGACAGATCATCATTGTTACTCACAATGCCAATTTAGTTGTTAATACCGATGCTGATCAAGTAATCGTTGCTTCCCGTGGGGATCAAAAATCAGGTGCACTGCCAGATATTTCATATGTCAGTGGCGGTTTAGAAAACCCAGTAATACGAAAGGAAGTTTGCGAAATACTAGAAGGGGGTAAAGAGGCTTTCGAAGAACGGGCTAGAAGGCTTAGGATTATGTCCGATTGAAAAACAAAACCCACACTATGATCAAAAGGGTCATATATGGACACGCCCGATAAATCAACAACAGCGTAATAGTTCATTATTCACATAACTATTACTCAACAAAACCCGATCAAAACCCGGATTTTCTACGATATTTAAACATCGACTATGACTTCAAGCTACAGTTGGCTATATTTATTGTGTCTGGTTTTCGCAGGCGAAATTAATATTTAGGGTCAGAGCCAAAACTTTATAAAGGTTGCGAATAAAACCCGGGTCAGATCCCAGTTTATGCTAATATACTGAACACAGAATAAATCGTTACAAGCCCTGACATAACGTTCACAAGGAGGTGAGCCATGCCAAGAAAACCCCGTTTTGTTATACCCGGTGTACCACAACATATTATTCAGCGTGGGAATAATCGTGAACCCTGCTTTTTTGCAGAGGGTGATTATGGTCGCTATCGAGATGATCTAAAAACTGCCCTGGTAACAAATGAGTGTGTACTACATGCCTACGTATTTATGACCAACCACGTGCATATGTTAATCACACCCATGACCGAGTATGGCCTGTCTCATATGATGCAGGATCTGGGTCGAAAATATGTGCGTTACATTAACAACACCTATCTTCGTAGCGGTACGTTATGGGAGGGTCGTTATAAAGCAAGCCTGGTGGATTCCGAGGCATATCTTCTCACCTGTATGCGTTACATTGAGCTCAACCCGGTGCGTGCAAATATGGTTATTCATCCTGGCGAGTATCGCTGGTCAAGTGTTGCCTGTAACAGCCAGGGGCTGCCTGATATTTTGATCACCCCTCATCCCTTGTATTTGACGCTGGCTGCTGACGGCCCCGCCCGACAACACGCTTATCGGGAATTGTTTCGCCACCATATGGATGAAAACACACTTCATGATATTCGTGACGCTTTGAATCAGGAGCTTGTGCTTGGTCGTGATGACTTTAAAGACAAGATCGAGCAAACACTTAAACGACAGGCCAGACGAGGCAAAGATGGACGGCCACGTGTAGAAGAGTTGGCGGGGTTTTACTATTCAAGCTAATAGCTTGGGAGTATATTAGGAAAAACTGGGATCTGACCCGGGTTTTGCGGGTTTTGGAAAAGGAAACGTTGGCGTCTTTTTATACAGAGGATTAAATAATGTCTATAAAAGCAAGAGGGTTGTTTGTTACGATCATAATTTTAACGGTATCAGGATGTGCATCCTACAGAACGAGCTCTAATATTAATTCTGAGAATTTCTTGCCACTTGATTCAAATGCGCGCGTAATAATTACAGAGGGAACGCTATCAGGACGAAAGTATAGGGTGATAGGTCCGATAGAGGTTACAGTTAAAAAACTTACTGTCTTCCATAAGTCGCCTACAACAGAACAAGCAAATGAAGCGCTCAAAGAAAAGGCAAGAGCAATGGGTGCCGATGCCGTAATTGAAGTTACATACGATAGCGGAGTCGGTTTCACATCCTGGGGTTACATTGAAGCGAAAGGTACAGGCGTCAAGCTTCTCGAATGATAACCACAGAAAACCCGGGTCATGAAAACCCGGGTCAGATCCCAGTTTTTGCTAATATACTAAACACAAATAAATAAATTCAATAGAGGACGAGGTTATTCGACTGGAACTTTAATTGCAGAAAATCCGGAAACCCAGAACCCGGGTTTCCGGGTTTGAGATCACATATGTATTAAAAACCTTGATTTAACGTACGTATTAGCGTACGCTGTAATAAGAGGTTAAAAAACATGACAATACTAAATGCTACTGAGGCACGTTCAAAGCTGTACAGTCT
>QIHT01000056.1 GCA_003229115.1 Gammaproteobacteria bacterium
TTTAGGTTGACCGACAGGCGGTATTTTGACAGACTTAGCCCACTTTATACCAGCGTAAGCTATTATAAATATTAGGGATTTTCCTGCCAGAGAGCGTTAAAAAGCACTCAGGGCGGGGTTTCAGGACGATTTTTCACCCGCGATGAGCGCGGAGAAAGCCACGCAAACGGTGGCAAGCAGGTCTCACAGGAGGCTAAAACACTAGATTCACACCTTCGCTGTAGCAGCGGATGTTGTAATTAGAAGTAAAAAAACGAATGTATCACTCAGCTCTATTTGCCGAAAACACTTTTATATTGCCCATGATGGTAGTCACGCTGGCCGCTCTGGTCGCGTACGTACTTCCGTCTTTGCGGGCGATAAATCCTGTGCGCCTGCTACAAATGGTCGCCATCGGTAATCTGGGGCTGCAACACAACCCAGGTTTAAATAAACATGAAAAGAATTTTAATCAATGCAGCCCAGAAAGAAGAGGTTCGTGTGGCCATGGTCGATGGCCAACAGCTCTACGATCTGGATGTCGAACTCCCATCCCAGGCACAAAAGAAAGCCAACGTATACAAAGGTAAAATTACCCGCGTAGAACCGAGTCTTGAGGCCTGTTTCGTCGATTACGGCGCAGACCGGCACGGCTTTCTTCCGTTTAAGGAAATATCACGCAGCTACTTCACTGAAGAAGCACGCAAAGCCGGTGGTCGTCCCGATATTCGCACCGCAGTCAAGGAAGGCACTGAAGTGGTCATCCAGATCGAAAAAGAAGAACGCGGCAACAAAGGTGCTGCGATAACGACTTTTATCAGTCTGGCTGGACGTTTTCTGGTGCTGATGCCGAATAATCCCCGCGCAGGTGGTGTCTCTCGTCGTATTGAAGGCGAAGACCGCAACGCCATTCGCGAGGCAATGAGTCAACTCGAAGTACCCGATGGCATGGGCATGATTGTGCGTACCGGTGGTATCGGTCGCTCGGTTGAAGAATTGCAGTGGGATCTGGATTACTTGCTGCAACTGTGGACGGCTTTCGAAAAAGCAGCGGCTGACAGACCATCACCTTTCCTCATCTATCAGGAAAGCAATGTCATTATTCGTGCGCTACGTGATTATTTCAGAAATGACATTAGTGAAGTGCTGATTGATTCGCCAAAAGTTTTTGAAACCGCCAAGCAGTTTGTTGAACAGGTGATGCCGAATCGTATTAGCAAGATCAAAATGTACGAAGACAGCGTACCGATGTTTAATCGTTTCCAGATTGAGAATCAAATCGAATCGGCGTATCGCCGCGAAGTGCAACTGCCTTCCGGTGGTGCCATTGTGGTTGATCATACTGAAGCTTTGATTTCTATTGATATCAACTCGGCGCGTGCTACCAAGGGTAGTGATATTGAAGAAACTGCGCGTAATACCAACCTTGAAGCAGCAGATGAAATTGCTCGCCAGTTACGACTGCGTGATTTGGGTGGTTTAGTGGTTATTGATTTCATCGACATGATGGCATCACGTAATCAACGAGAAGTTGAAAATCGTTTACGCGATGCAGTTGCGATTGATCGTGCGCGCGTTCAGATTGGTCGCATTTCACGTTTTGGTTTGCTGGAAATGTCACGTCAACGACTTAAGCCATCATTGGGTGAAGCCACGCAGATTGTTTGTCCGCGTTGTACTGGTAACGGCACCATTCGCACCGTCGAATCACTGGCGTTGTCGCTGGTTCGCATTGTCGAAGAAGAAGCACTAAAAGATAATACCGGTCGCATTGAAGTGCAGGTGCCGGTTGATGTTGCCACTTACATGCTGAATGAAAAGCGTCAGGCCATTGCCGATGTTGAAAAGCAAACGGGTGTTAATATTCTGGTTATAGCGAGCACTGCTTTAGAGACGCCGCAATACAAGGTCGAACGTGTTCGTAAAAATGAAATGGATGATACGGAAAATCTGGTCAGTTACCAGCAAGCAGAAGTTGCCGAGCAAACCTATCATCCGGACCAGCATAAAGAAAAAATGATTCAGCCTGAACGTCCTGCGGTTGCATCAATTGCACCGGGTCGCCCCAAGCCTCCTGCGGCGAGTGAAAAAAAGGCGAAATCAAAAGGTTTGATTGCTTCCTTTGTTTCGTTGTTTTCTTCGGAAGAAGAAGAAAAGAAACCGCAAGGCAAAGGTCAACGACGCCCGGCAGGACAGGGTAACCGCAGCCGTGGTAATCGCGGAGGTCGCGGTAGAAATCAGCGCAGTGGTGGACAAAATCGTAACCGCAATCGTTCACAACAGAACAAGCAGCAACAGCAGCAAGGTGATAAGAGCAAACAAGCGCAACCGGTTGCTGAAACCAGCCAGAAGTCTGCGTCACAAAATACCGCCGATGCCGAGAATAAACCGGGTCAGTCAGGACGTCGCCGTCGCCGTCGTGGTGGTCGTAACAGGCCTTCACAGGGACAGCAGTCTCAGGATCAGCAAACCCAGAGTCAAGAAACCCAGGGACAGCAGTCACCGGATCAACAAACTCAGAGTCAAGAAACCCAGGGACAGCAGTCACCGGATCAACAGACCCAGAGCCAACAAACCCAGGGCCAACAATCATCGGGGCAACAGTCAAGGCCTCAACAGTCGTCGGCTAATCAGACCAAAAAGCCTGACGACCAATCATCTTCACAAACGCAGGCTTCACAGCCAGCGCCACAGGAGCAGCAGAAGCAACCACCCGTTCCTCAGAAACCCGCTGAGCAAAAAAGCGCACCGCAAAAACCGGCTGAAGTGAATGGTAATGTTGCTGAAGTAAAAAAAGATTCAGCGCCGAAGGCGAGTCAGCCAGCAACGACTGCAAACGACTAGTATTGTCGGTTTGTGTTGGCAGATGGTTTCTAACGCAGAGGTCGCAGAGAAAATCGATGTCTTCTGGCTCTGTCATCCCGAACCAATGTGAGGGATCTTGTACTTCATCGCACCAGATCCCTCATATTCATTCGGGATGACAGCCTAAAAATCTCTGTGTATTATTTTGCGCTTCCTGCCTCACCTTTCAGGTCACACGTTGTGCGTTCAAATTTAATTCAGTCAAATTTGTTTGCGGTAAAAAAACAAATTAATTCTCTGCGCCCTCAGCGTCTCTGCGGCCTCTGCGTTTAGAAGCAAGCTGCACGAAATAACGATCTCTATTCAGGCGCGTTGCGATAGTCACTAAAGTGAATGGTTTGTTCGTAAGTAATCGATAAACCCATCTGCAGCATCTTCAACCAGATCCAGCACAATGTTAAATCCATTACCACCACCGTAATACGGATCAGGTACTTCTGTGGTATTTGCACTGGATGCAAAATTAAGAAACAGGTGAACTCTATCTTCAAGTCCTGTTGGGCAGATGGATAGCAGGCTATTCTCGTTATCTCTATCCATCGCAATAACATAATCAAACGCTTCAAAGTCATCGCTGCTAACGCGTCGAGCACGTTGCGCGCTTAAATCAAAACCTCGATTGAGTGCCGCTTTTTGTGCGCGACCATCGGGTGGTTCGCCGACATGGTATGCGTGAGTACCAGCGGAATCTATTTTAACTTGAGCATCAAGTCCCGCCGCTTCTATTTTAGTTCTGAATACCCCTTCAGCAGTTGGGGATCGGCAAATATTGCCCATGCAAACGAATAAAATTTTTATCATTTCAGGTACTTTGTGTTTTTACTTTGAAAAAAATGGCGTACAGCACAGGTACAACAATCAGTGTGAGTACCGAAACATTATCACTACCGCCATATCGAGGAAGAACACGTCGCCTAGTAATGGTGCCATGCCCAGAATGGTGGTACTGGCGGCCATCATTACGGGTCGTAGTCGAGACACAGACGCATCCAGGATTGCCAGCAACATTTCTTTGCCGTCTTCGATGTGTAAATCAATTTCTTCAATCAGCACAATGGCATTTTTGATTAGCAGACCAACCAGACTCAGTGCGCCCAACAAACCCATGAAACCAAAGGCAACATCCATAATCAACAGGCCGCCGGTAATACCAATGATGGCAAGTGGCACCGTCAACCAGATAATAAGTGGCTGCCTGACCTTGCCGAACAGAACGATGACGACGATGATCATAGCAAGGAAGCCCATCGGTAAGCCAGCAGCGACAGCAGCATTTGCGTTTTTGGAGTCCTCGTATTCGCCACCCCATTCGAGTTTGTAACCAGCAGGTAATTCGATGGCTTCTATTTGAGGTTTTAGCCGATTAAATAAAGGTGTGGCCAGCTCGCCCTTTGGGTTGCATGAAGGAGTAATGGTTAGCAAGCGGTCTTTTTTGAATAACTTCGCGTCTTCCCATACCGTTTCGAAGCCACTAACCACCTGTCCAATGGGAATTAATTGATCCAGCACCGGGCTATTGACCAGAATATCCTGCATTGAGCGAACATCTTCACGTTCGTGCTCGGGTGGCCAGAGGATGATCGGTAATAAGCGGATGCCATCACGATAAATGCCTACATTATTTCCGCTAAATGCAGTGCGCAGTGCTTCGGCCAGGTCTGTACGTGTAATACCCAGGCGCCTTCCTTTTTGTTCATCAAACTGAGGTTTGATCACTCTGACCGGTTGACGCCAGTCATCGCGTACATCTTTAGCCTCGGCATCAGCGAACATGATGGTCTGTGCTTTTTCCGAGAGCGCTCTTAATATCAACCCATCCGGACCGCTGAAGCGTGCTTCAATTTTGGCGTCACGCCCGGGGCCAATGCGTAGTGGTTTGGTTTTAGGTTCCGAATCCGGGTAGTTTGCTGTTGTGTAGTCGGACAAGGCCTTTTCTACGTCAGCAATTTGTTCCAGTGTCTTTGTGGTAATAATGATTTGCCCAAAACTGGTGCTCGGTGAGGGTGGGCTGTAAACCAGGGTATAACGCGTAGCGCCGCGACCGACCAGTACGGTGGTATCCTGCACTTCGTCCAACGTATGCAAAAACCGTTCGATGTCTAACAGGTCATCACGGGTTTTACGAATATCGGTGCCTTCCACGTTCCACATATCAAAATAGAACATGGGCGTGGCCGAACTGGGGAAGAAACTTTGTTTGACGAGGCCAAAACCAAGCACGGCAGAGACAAACAAAGCAATGATGACGCTCATAGTTACCCAGCGAAAATCGATAGCTTTTTGTAACAGGCCGCGATAGATGAGAAACAGCTTGCCAGCGTAAGGGTCGGCGGCAGCTTCGGTGTTCCTGTCAGGTTTAATAAACATGACACAGAACAACGGTGTCATGGTGACTGCAGTTAACCATGACAGTAAGAGTGAAATCAGGATAACCCAGAACAGGGAGCCGGCAAACTCGCCAGTGGAGTCTTGTGATAAACCAATGGCAGCGAAAGCGATGATGCCGACGACGGTGCCGCCGAGCAACGGCCACATGGTTTTTGCAACAACGTCACGCGCGACCTCAATGCCTTTTTTGCCAGCCTTGATACCTACCAGCATGCCTTCTGCCACAACAATGGCATTATCCACCAGCATACCCAGTGCGATAATAAGTGCACCCAGCGAGATACGTTGCAGTGCAATGCCGCTAGCTTCCATTATCCAAAGCGTGCCGGAGACGGTTAATAATAAAACAGCGCCGATAATCAGACCGGTGCGCACACCCATAAAAAACAGCAGTACAACAATGACAATGACCAGCGCGAGGATGACATTATTGATAAACCCGGTTACTGAAACATCCACAATCTTCGGTTGATCGTAGATAGCGGTCAGTTCCATGCCGGCAGGTGTGACCGCTTTGAGTTGCTCTAATCGCTGGTTAATACGTTCACCCACTTCCACCACATTTTCACCGCTTAGCATGGAGATGCCAAAGGTGAGCGCCTGTTTGCCATTAAAATAGCTATAGGCATCGGGTACATCTTCATAGGCGCGTTTAACGGTGGCGATATCTTTAAGCCGTACCAGTTTTTTGTCGCTACTGCTGACTAACAGCTCACCGATTTCTTCAACGGATTTGAAATAACCAGTGGGGCTGATGGGAATATATTCGTCACCAACACGCACATCACCTGCATCAGAAACCAGATTTTGTGATCGCAACACATCAGTTATGGCTGATCTTGAAATACCCAGATTAGATGCGTTAGTGCGGGACATTTCTACATACACCACTTCCTGTTGGTCTCCGGCAATAGCAATTTTGCGTACGCCATCGACCAGTGCGATCTCTTCTTCCAGCAGATCGGCGAAATCCTTAAGTTCTCGATTGGAGTAACCTTCGCCAGTTAGCGCATAGAACAGTCCGTAGACATCACCAAAATCATCGACCACTATCGAAGGCTGTGCGCCCGGTGGTAGTTTGTGTTGCATATCACCAATTTTGCGGCGCAGTTCATCCCACACCTGCGGCAGGCTGTCTTTGCGGTATTTGTCCTTGATGGTAACGGTAACTTCCGAGAAACCAGCGCTGGAAATGGATTCCATTTCTTTGAGCTGTTCCATTTGTTGTACAGCGCTTTCAATGTGGTAGGTTATTTCTCGCTCGACTTCGCTGGGTCGTGCACCCGGATAATAGGTGTAGATTTTGGCGTCTTTGATGGTGAATTCCGGGTCTTCAAGACGGCTGATTTCCTGTAGGCCGCTGAACCCACCTGCAAGAAAAAGAATAACCAGTAGCCAGGTGGTGACCCGCTTGGTGACAGAATACTCGGCGATATTCATGAGTTGCTACATGACTCCTGTTTACTGGCCAGCTTGTTCGCCGGTTTCCAGCAAACTAACTTTCATGCCTTCGCGCATGAATGCAGCGCCGGCAATAACAACGCGGTCACCCAGATTTAATCCCATTACAGCCACCTTCCTGCCTGTCAAAGCCCCAGTTTCGACGGTCAGTGGTGAGACGGTCATGCTGGTTTCATCTACAAGCCAGACAGTGCCCTGTTTTTCCAGATTAGAGATAACAGCAGCCACTGGTAAATTCACCCAGTCACTTCCGGTTTGCTCTATACCTTCCATGTTGGCAATTACAGTGGCACTCATGCCGGGTAATATTCGATAATTTTCAGGTGGCTTCATATTTAATGTCACCTGATAGGTTTGTGTTTTTTCATCTGCTTGCGTGCTTATTTCCTTTATGGTTAGAGGGAATTGTTTACCCTTTATTGCATTGAACTTAGCGTACAGATGCCTCTTGTTTTTGTTCCTTTTTGCGCGAATCATCAGGTTTTCTGATATATCGACTTTGATGTCGAGAGAGGAGATGTCCTGCAAAGAGAAAATGGTTTGCCTGGCAGTGACTTCTTCGAAGTTCTCGACATAGCGTTTGGCAACATAGCCAGCGAAAGATGCTTTCATGGTGGCGTATTTGATGTCTTGCTCGGCAGAGTCCAGTCCAGCTTTAGCGCCCGCGTAGGTAGCCTTGAGTTTGTCGTAATCGGTTTTAGAGATGTGACCTTTCTTTACCAGTTTGGCGGCGCGGTTGAAGTTGGCTTTGGCTGTGTCATAGCTTGCCTTACGGTCTGCCAGAATGATTTTAAGATCGGTCGGATCCAGGTTGGCAAGTACTTGCCCTGCTTCAACCTGATCGCCTTCCTTAACTGAAATAGATTCAAGTTTGCCTGAAATACGGAAAGACATATCAGCTTTTTGCGTGGCATCAACCACACCGGGGAATTCTCTGGTTGACCTGCCATCTCCGCCACCGACGACGAGTGTTTTTACGGGTCTGACAACTTCTACTTGCTGCGCCACTTCTTCTTCGCCGCAGCCAGCGAGAAAGAGTGTGGCAATCAAACTGCAGGAGGCGAACAGGTAGGTGCCTGAAATCTTCATTGGATTTAATCCCGTTTATTATTAGGTGCTTACAGCGTGGATCCAGTATAACAAGATTACTTACCATCAGAGTAGCCTTAATGCTGGTTAGCACTGTTTTGCCTTATCCGTTAACATGTGCTGCTGATTTTACCCATTCATCATAGAAGCTATGTTACAAATCTATAACAGCCTGACCCGCAAAAAAGAAGATTTCACACCCATCGAAGCCGGCAAGGTTCGCATGTACGTTTGCGGCATGACGGTATACGACTTGTGCCATCTGGGGCATGCGCGCGTATTGGTGGTGTTTGACGCGGTAACGCGGTATTTACGCTACCGCGATTATGATGTGACCTACATCAGAAATATCACCGATGTTGATGACAAGATTATCGCGCGTGCCAATGAAAACGGCGAAGAGATTGATGCGTTAACCGGTCGTTTCATTAAAGCCATGCACGAAGATTCGCAAGCACTGAAAGTGTTGTCGCCCTCGGATGAGCCCAAAGCAACAAGCTCCATGGCTGGTATCATTTCTATGGTGCAAACACTGATCGATAAAGGTCATGCTTACGCGGCAGATAACGGCGATGTTTATTACGACGTAAGTTCGTTTAAGAATTACGGTCAGTTATCCGGTAAAAAACTCGAAGACCTGCGTGCCGGTGAGCGTGTCGAAGTTAACCCGAATAAAAACGACCCGATGGATTTTGTTTTGTGGAAAGCTGCCAAGCCGGAAGAGCCATCATGGGATTCACCGTGGGGGTCAGGCAGGCCGGGTTGGCATATTGAATGTTCGGCCATGTCGACCTGTTGTTTAGGTAATCATTTTGATATTCACGGTGGTGGTCAGGACTTACAGTTCCCGCATCATGAAAATGAAATTGCACAGTCAGAAGCCGCCACTGGCGAGAAGTTTGTTAACGTGTGGATGCACAATGGTTTTGTACGCATTGATGACGAAAAAATGTCGAAGTCACTGGGTAACTTTTTCACAGTTCGGGAAATTCTAAAACTTTATCAAGGTGAAGAGATTCGTTATTTTGTTTTAGCCAGCCATTACCGCAGCCCGTTGAATTACTCCGATAAATTGCTTGATGTGGCACGTTCTTCATTAACGCGACTATACAATGCCTTGCGTGGTTTTGATGTGCCTTTATTAACAACAGCAGACGATAAAGCCGTAGAAGCATTTAACAAGGCAATGGATGACGATTTCAACACATCAGAAGCCATAGCAGTTTTGTTTGACCTTGCTAACCAGGTTAATAAATTGCGCGATGAAAATAATGAAGCCGCAGCGCACAAAGCAGGGGTATTAAAACATCTCGCCAATGTATTGGGCTTACTTGAAGATGACCCTGAAGTTTATCTGCAAGGTGGTGCAGGGGATGATGACGATGCAGAAAAAATTGAAGCCTTGATTCAGCAACGTATTAATGCGCGCACTAATAAAGACTGGGCCGAAGCGGACAGAATTCGCAATGAACTCACCGAAATGGGCATCGAGCTAGAAGATAAAGACGGTAAAACACTTTGGCGTCGAGCGTAATTGTTATTTTTTACGAATGAAAAAAATTATTTTATTTGTTGCTGTAATCGCTTCCGTTTTTTATGCGCAGACTTCTTCTGCCGAAATATACAAATGGATTGATGAGCAAGGTAATGCGCACTACACCGATAATCCTCCAGACAATAAAAAAGTAGAAGAAGTAGATGTTAAAATAAACACGTATTCCGCAGTAACCGTTACACCTCTGGTTGAACGATTGGGCAAAAAAGGTAAGGTAGTTATGTACACAGCTACCTGGTGCGGAATTTGTAAAAAAGCAGAAAGATACTTCCGTAAAAATAAAATTGCTTATGTCGCTTACGACGTAGAAAAAAGCAGAATTGGAAAAGTGGATTTTAAATTATTAAAAGGCAGGAGCGTGCCGGTTCTTATCATTGGTGATAAAAGAATGAACGGTTTCACTGTGTCGCGTTTTGAAAGGGTGTATAAAGCGCAGATGAAGAAGCAAGAGCAAGCACTAGCTGAAAAAGAAGCTGATATTTAGGAATCAATCGAGTCTGACCCCATGACCCGTGAGGGGGCTGACTTTTAATCGATTATCATCCAGTTAATTTTCCCTACATTACACCCAGCTCTTCAGCGCGCGATTGCATGGCATTTAATAGTCGTGTCGATAAAGGCAGTTGTTTAAATAGTTTTTTGAATGTTCGTTTATTAATTAAGTCGGATGTTAATGTTAATTCAGGTAGTC
This sequence comes from Gammaproteobacteria bacterium, assembly GCA_003229115.1. Classification (GTDB taxonomy): domain Bacteria; phylum Pseudomonadota; class Gammaproteobacteria; order SZUA-229; family SZUA-229; genus SZUA-116. The sequence goes on from QIHT01000056.1 coordinate 10,029, forward strand.
GAATAAAGCGCCTGTTTTTTCGTGTTGAAATGTATAACACATCAAGCAAAGCCTTTTCAGCCGTGGCCAGTAAATAAGGTAGTTGTGTTTCACTCCACGTTAAATTCTTTTGCATGAGTTCAGGCTTGATTTGAATAAACTCATAATAAGCAACAGATGAGTCCAGTATACGACTATGACCTGTTGTTGCTATCTGTATAGTTTTTGGGATTTGTGACAATAATCCATGAAAATGTAATGCTGTTAAAAATGAGACATAGCCGCTCTCATTTTTTAACAAATAGGGAACACAGGATGCTGGATAAAAGTATGGGTGACTGGTATTGGCCCACACACCTTTTGTAACATGAGTAAGTAATTTATTTTTCTTAAGGCGTGATAGCTTTTTAGAAGCTGCTGACATGGACAGCTCTTGATGATTCGCATAATCACGCGTTGTAAATATAATAAAGTCTTTGTTATTAAATACATCAAGCATAGTCAAGTAACTCTAAAATGGTGTCCTGAAGTTGCTCCCAAGCCGAAGGGGAATCATAATATTCTCGATTATCTGTATCTATAAACTCCACTACATGACCTTTGTAATCATCAAAGGTTAATGACATAAGAGCTTCGCTGGCCTTTTCCCGCAATTCTTTGGTTATGTTTTTGTTAGATTTTATCGAGCTCGCGTATCCACCAGCGTGTAAAAGACCAAGATCAAAAACATCACGTGCCTGAGTTGCAGGTCTACCAGCCAGCGCCTGTATTTTTTGAAAAACTGCATCTTCACCTGGATAATGATTACAGCGATAAGAGAGTCTGTGATACTGCCGGGCAATTTCAGGGTCAACCATTTCTTTTACATGGTTATCAACGGGAGTGGTGCGCCGGGAAAACTCAACCTTGGTTGGAAGGCGCTGATTGGCTGTTGTAACAAGTCCAAATTTAAAGCGCTGTGTTATTTCGGTTTGTTTTGCTTTTGCAGGATCATTAACTTCAATATCAGTAATGCCATGGGTAAGTAAACTGCGTTTGAATGCTCCATCCTGCAATATTTTGTAACCATTCTTTCTCAATGTATCGACACTGCCTGCAAGTACGTCTAAATCCATATCTTCCGAATAACGTGGGCTATGAAAGAAAAAGCGCAAATTAACACCACCCTTGAGCACATACATGTCGGGGTCGGATATTCTTAGTAATCTATCCAGAAAACTAAAATGAAAAACTTCACGTAATTGAGTATCAGTTAGCATAGTTAATTATGTAGCTATATTGCCGTATATGTCAATATAAATACGTAATTAATTAGATTTTTCTGTTACCACTCTATCGGCAAGAGTGAGATCAAGGGGTCCGGCCCCCTGATTTGCCCGTAACAGATTTCGCTGCCAATAAAGAAATCATACTTTCCGGCATGGCCTGGGGCGGAATGCCGGAACATTTAATTAAAGATGAATTAGCCAGTGGTGAGTTGGTGCCGATTCATGTTGAAGGGATAGAGCGCGGTTGGCGCAGCTTTATTTGATTCGGCGTACGGATAAGGCGGTTGGGGTGGTTAGTGATGCGTTGTGGGGGGGCGTTTCGGGGGTTGTCCTAGGGAAAATCAATCGAGTCTGACCCTATTGATTCGTACAATGACGATTTTTTGTTTGAAGCACATGATGAACCGCAAATTATCGGTACGGATGTATCTATGACTATTTCATTTAATGCCGAACGGACGGATACAGAGGTGCTTAATGAGTACACTGATAACGAGGATTTTAGCTTTAGTAAAACTCATGTCCCTGTCAATCTTGCCAGCTATGAGCATGACCAACTTGTTTCAAGGTCGGCAGCAAAAAGATTACTGAAAAGATTTGATAAATTCAAAGAGGTTTGGCTTGATTTTGCAGGTGTAGAAAAAATTGGTCAGGCGTTTGCGGATGAAATTTTCCGTGTGTTTGCTACAACTAATCCTGATATAAAATTGGTCTACACAAATGCTAATAAACAAGTTATCAGCATGATTAAACGTGCTAGCGGAAAAATGGAAACATGAAATAAAAGGGGTCAATTAAAGGGGGTGGAGGGAATGGCACTGCCTTAAGAGAAATAAGTTGTTGTTTCA
>QIHT01000181.1 GCA_003229115.1 Gammaproteobacteria bacterium
CCATACTTCGGCGTCAAAATTTCCCAACCCTCATTAGAAAACTCATCAACCTTAATAGCGTTCAGCACAGCAATACGTGTTTCTTCAAGCCTGTTGTACTCGTCTTCATTGATGACGTTCTTTTCGCGTGCTTCAGTTAATAGATTGCCATCATTCAGGACAAGTTCACCGCTCTTTTTATGTTCACGTAAACGTTTATCCAGATCACTGGTATCCAGTACATGTTTTAAAGCATGCAGTATCCGGCCTGATGGATCATCCGGTTTTTCATTCATGTATATACCACGTGTTAAACGATCCAGCGTGTCGGAGGGTGTTAATAACAGGCGAGCCACTTTATGACCGAGTTCGTCGTCAGGTTTCTGGTAAGGTTTGCTTAGTGGAAAGATAATCATATTTAAAAGACGGCCTGCCAGGGGAACAGGTAAATTCAGCATAACACCTTTCAGGGCGGTTTGAATATTGAACAGGGCATCTTTGCAGACCCACTGCATCAAAGGGATATCTTCTTCGGGTTGGCCGTCATCTTCAAAGTGTTTTAGTGTTGCTGTTAAGACGTACATATTAGATAAAGCATCTGCCAGCCGACCGGATATTTTTTCCCGGCGTTTTAAAGAGCCACCTAAAATAGATACGCAGGCGTCTGTCATCAACGCAAAGCATGAACTCATGCGAATCAATTGTTTGTAGTAGTAAACCGTTGCGCCTTTACCCGGTGTTTTTACAAAGCGTGCTGAGGTTAATCCCAGCCATAAAGAGCGTACTACGTTGCTAATAACAAAACCCATGTGTGCAAATAAAGCACGGTCAAAATCTTTCAGGCCTTTTTTTCTGTCGGGATTATGCACGGCTTCTACTTCTTTCAGAAGGAAAGGGTGGCTGCGCATCGCGCCCTGGCCAAAAATCATTAATGAACGCGTTAATATATTCGCACCCTCGACGGTAATGCCAACGGGAATTAACTGGTAACCACGAGCTATAAAATTGTTCGGCCCCATGCAAATGGCATGGCCGCCATGTATATCCATGGCGTGGTTAATAACTTCTCGCATACGCTCCATAATTTGTTGTTTAACAATGCCGGATATCACAGAAGGTATTTCACCGTGATCAAGACTGGCTAAGACTAACAAGCGCGACGATTCAATGGCGTAGGTTTGACCGCCAATTTCTGCCAGTGCTTCTTCAATACCTTCAAAATAACCAATCGGCATGTGAAATTGTTTTCTGATTCTCGAATATGCGCCGGTGAATCGAGACACTGTTTTGCCGGCAGCAGTGCCCAATGCGGGTAAAGAAATTGCCCGGCCATCCGACAGGCATTCCATTAGCATGCTCCAGCCTTTGCCAACATAATCGACACCGCCGATGATCCAGTCGAGTGGAATGAACACGTCTTTGCCGCGGATGGGCCCGTTCAGAAATGCCTGGTTGCAGGGGAAGTGACGACGACCGACTTCTACACCTTCTGTATCACGTTTAATCAGCGCAAGTGTGATACCGCGATCTTCTTCTTCACTCAATAAATGTTCGGGGTCGCATAATTTGAAGGCAATGCCCAGTAATGTAGCAACGGGCGCAAGCGTGATATAACGTTTTTCCCAGTTAAGGCGAACGCCTAAAACATTTTCTTTGCCATCGAATGTGCCATGACACACAACACCGATATCGGGCATTGCTCCCGCATCGCTACCCGCTTGCGGGCCGGTTAATCCAAAGCAGGGAATATCCGTGCCATTAGCGAGTCGTGGCAAATAATAATCTTTTTGCTCTTTGGTGCCGTATATCATTAACAACTTGCCCGGGCCTAATGAATTGGGCACCATGACGGTGATAGCGGCTGAACCACAGCGGCTGCCCAGTTTCATCACCACTTCGGAATGACATAAATTCGAGTACTCCAGCCCGCCATATTCTTTTGGAATAATCATGGCAAAGAATTTATTGTCTTTCATAAATTGCCAGGTTTCCGGGCTTAAGTCGAAATCCTCGTGGGTAATTTTCCAGTCGTCCACCATTTCACACAGTTGTTCAACTGGCCCATCAAGAAAAGCCTGTTCTTCTTCGCTTAATTTTGACGCTGGTAGTTGTCTGACAACATCAAAATCCGGTTTACCACTAAATAGTTCGGCTTCCCACCAGACATCGCCGGCATTAAGTGCTTCCTGTTCTGTCTGGGAAATGGTGGGCATGATGCCAGCCATTGCTTTGTAAATCGGAGCACCTAAAAGTTGCCGGCGTAGGCCACGAATATTGAGGGGTATGACAAGAACAAGATACAGCGCCCATACAATGGTTAATGCAGGTTGCCCAGCGTCTGAAAAAAAGTGGAACAAAGCAACAGCTATGCCGAGCAGCACCGACCAAAGTACAAGTGGTGCGCGAAAGTAGGCCGCTACAGCAAGAATAAAAATAAAACTACTGATCCAGATTGTCATGATAAATTTTGCCTGTGGTTAATGGCTATTTAATACCTATACCTTATTATTCAGATTGCTTCCTTGCCTTAGATCACTTTTATTGTCCCCAGGTTCAATCTCCTGCAAATCATCATCAACAGGCTCATCATCCCATGGCTCGTGATTGCCGGGGTCATTTTCAAGAGACGCTTTTTTTTCAGTTTCAGGTACGCCGTGATCATCTTTTTCAGGATTGCTTTCAACAGGTTCAACCTGTTCAATCACACTGGGATCAGTAATAAAATAATCACCCGCTGTGTTGTAATGGACGCCATTCCGATCCCAGGGAAGTTTTTTGTAGACCGACAGCTCATCAAAATCCAGCATAGGGTATTTAATGATTTCAAAATAGGGTGAGTAATCGAAATCCGGCGGCGTGATTAATTTGGAATTACGGCGGTACATCCTGAGTTTGCCACTATCGTCCCGGTGCAGAATCGGGCGAATAGGGAACCGCACTTGCGCAAAAGCTTCAGCCATCATGGTTGAGCAAACGGTTTTAGTGGGACGCCCCGCATTGTGTTCGAACAGGGTTGAACGCCAGCGCCTGGGTAAAATCATGTAGGGGAACATGAAGCGGGCAAGATCAAGCAACTGTCTTACATTGTAATCCGTGCCCAACTGGCGAATAGCGTAGCGGATAACCTGTTGTGCATCACTGCGGGTTAAACCTTTTGGTCGGCAGATGCGTACATGTTCGTGCTGATACTTATCCAGAGAATCTACGATGGTACCTTTACCCAGCAACGATTCAATAATCATTAAACTATCAGCATGATCCGGGTAGAATTTTTGTATGTGTAATTTTAATTCCGGGTCGTCAATATCCTGTATGCGACCGAGGTAAAGTACCGAATGTGTCCAGATACTCTGGGTGATCATTTTTATAATGTCACTGACTTTAGAACGGCCTTCTACCAGCAGCACATCGCCAGGGCGAAGTTCGTATCGCATGCGGTCAAAATCCGAGAGGGGTAGCTGATCATTCTTTTTCTCGTGCGTTAACCACAGGACGAATTTGTCCCAAATGAAGTTACGCATTCTGGATATCAGCTTTAGCATTAGAATCTCTCTGGTTAGAAGAGTCCTGAAAAAAACAGGAATCCCTATTTATAATTCTAGTTTCTATTGTGACATTAGTCTTAAAAAGCAGTTCAATAATAACGCCAAGTAGTTGTTTTTACATCTTAAACTGCGTATTTTTTGACCAGATCGAGTGTTTTCAACAGTTGTGGCCGGGTGGTGTGAAAGTGTGGCGAAAGTCGGATGCCACCACCTCGAAATGCACAGATGACGCCCTGTTGTTGTAGATAATTGTACAAAGCCTCACTCGAAACACCTTTTTTCCTGAAAGTGATAATGCCGGCACGTTTTGAAACCTCTGCGGGGGTGAGTAACTCAATATCATCTGCAGCGCTTAAGGCATCAAATAAAACCGACGCATTTTCCAGTACCAATGTTTCAACCTGCTCCATTCCCACTTCAAGCAACACATCCAGCGAGGCATTGAGCGCTGCCACCGCCGTCATATTGGGGCTGCCACACTCAAAACGTCTTGCCGAGCTTGCCGGTTGCCAGTCAACCTGGTCAAAATCGCCCAGATTTTCCACCATGTGCCAGCCGTATTCGCTGAGTTGTAATTGATCTCGAACCGCCTCTGCACAGTAAAACAGTGCCAGGCCTTCCGGGCCCAGCATCCATTTATGGCCGTCGGCCACCACAAAATCAGCCTGCACCTTCTGTGCGTCGAAACGCAATGCGCCCAACGACTGAATAGCATCCACACAGAAAAGTATTTGCTGTTGTTTGCAGGCGTTACCCAGAGGCACAAGATCCATCCGCAAACCACTGGCATACTGCACCGAGCTGACACTCAATAGTCTGGTATTGTCATCGAAAGCATCGATCAGGGCCTGTTCAGGTGACGGCTGCTGGCTAATTGCAATACGGCGAACTTCAACGCCCCGGTTTTTTAATGACTGCCACACCATCCGGTTGGAAGGAAACTCCTCCGCGGGAATCACGATATTATCGCCATCCTTCCATGGCAGCCCGTGCGCAATAAATGACAGGCCTTCCGAGGTACTCTTGAGTAAGGCGATGTCATCGCTGGAGGGGGCATTAATCAGGCGGGCCAGCCTGTTCTTCAACTGAGCTTCATTTTCAAGCCAACGTTCGTAGTGTCTGGAACCCACCCGGGAGTTTTCTTCAGCAAAGGCTTTAACTGCCTCAGAAGTAGCAATAGGCCATGGCGCCACCGCCGCATGGTTGAGGTGGATAATGTTTTCGTCGAGCTGGAAATAATTTTTCATCAGTACCCGCGAGAATACCAGTTAGCAGGGAAATGACGAAGAGTTTCGTAAAACTATCGGGGTGTAATGGTACTTACTAAAGGGAGATAAGCTGCGTCATTGCGAACGGGTGGCGGCAATCTCTGGAATTCTGCGTGCTGAAAGAGATTGCCGCCACCCGCTCGCAATGACGAAAGAGCTTAAGTAAGTGCCATTCCTGTCGGGGTAAGCTTGTTTAGTGCGTCGACACTGATACTATGGGCTGCAAATGAGACAAAACGAGCTATAACACGTCTGCATGAAGCAATCTGTTCCCACAATCAAAGTCATGGTCGTCGATGATCATGATCTGGTACGCCATGGCATCAAGAGCCTGATAGACAGTCAGCAGGGTATTGAAGTTATTGCTGAAGCCAACAGTGGCGAAGAAGCCATAGAACAGTGCAGGGCGCTGCAAGGTGTGCTCAACATTATCATGATGGATATTAATATGCCGGGTATGGGCGGTATGGAAGCCACGCTCAACATCAGCAAGCGTTGGCCGGAACTCGGCATTATTATTGTCACCATTCATGGTGAAGGCCCGTTGCCTAAAAAACTGCTTAAAGGCGGTGCCCGGGGCTATCTCACCAAGGGCAATAAAATCGAGGAAATTGCAGAAGCGATTCGCGATGTTCATGCCGGCGGTAGCTACATCGCCAAAGATATCGCGCAAAAACTGGCTCTGTCGATGTTACCCGGCGAAGAAAATATGATCGACCGGCTTTCCCAGCGTGAACTACAGGTGCTCATGATGATTGCCCAGGGTGACAAAAATCAGGCCATCGCCGAGACCCTGAACCTCAGTCCGAAAACCGTCAGCACCTACCGCGCGCGGCTACACGAAAAACTGGAAGTGAGTTCGGATGTAGAAATGGTTCACCTCGCCATGCAGCATGGCATACTGGATGAATCTCTAAAAAAATAAATATAAAACAGCTAGTTACCGTATATTCTTAAAGTAGATAATCCCAATCGTGCGAGCCAGTAATTTCAATATCGAATGCGTACAATGCCCGCGTCTGGCCGGTTTTCTGAAAGACGTTCGCAAACAGTATCCCGATTACTACGGCAAACCCGTGCCCGCATTTGGCGACCCTCAGGCACGCTTATGCATCGTCGGTCTGGCCCCCGGCATGCACGGAGCCAATGCTACGGGACGACCTTTTACCGGCGACCATGCCGGTATTATTCTCTACAAAACCCTGCACAAGTTTGGTTTTGCCAGCAAAGCGACATCCGTTTCCGCAGACGACAGTTTAAAGTTAATCAATTGCCGCATCACCAACGCGGTGAAATGTCTGCCGCCACAAAACAAACCGGTCGGTGCCGAAGTGAATACCTGCAACAGCTGGCTGGCACAGGAACTCGAAGCACTGCCGGAGGATTATGTCATTATCGCTTTAGGCGGCATCGCACATAAATCGGTGATCAAGGCGCTGGGTTTGAAACAGGCGGATTACACGTTTGGACATGACCAGCTACATAAATTTGATCGTGGTGTGCTGATCGATTCGTATCATTGCTCGCGTTACAACACCAATACTAAAAGACTGACTACGCTTATGTTCGAAGCGGTGTTTAAGCGTGCTAAAAAGTTATTGGAAAAGCTTTGAACCACAGGGGATACAGAGGTACACAGAGAAAAGCTATGATCTGTTTTAAACGTAGGAGCGGCTTTAGCCGCGAACAATGGTTGGAGCTAATCGTACATTCGCGGCTGAAGCCGCTCCTACAGTTTTACTAAAAAAATAAAAAGTTTTTCTCTGTGTACCTCTGTGTCCCCTGTGGTTCAAGCTTTTAAAACCAAATGAACAAACAACCCACAACCTTCGATTCAACATCGTTCCTCAAAACTATCACCAGCAAACCCGGTGTCTATCGCATGTACGATGCCGATGACAAAGTACTGTACGTCGGCAAAGCCAAAAACTTAAAGAAACGCGTCAGCAGTTACTTCCGTAAAACCGGTTTATCACCAAAGACATCAGTATTAGTCACTCACATCCATCATATCGACATCACCGTCACACACACCGAAGGTGAAGCCTTAATTCTTGAAAGTAACTTAATTAAAGAATTTCATCCGCGTTACAACATCCTGATGCGCGATGACAAAAGTTACCCCTATATATATGTCTCCAGCAAAGCCAACTATCCCGGCATTGCTTTACACCGCGGTGCGCGTAAAAAAACCGGGCGTTATCTTGGGCCGTATCCCAATGCAGGCGCGGTGCGCGAAACTATTAACCTGTTGCAAAGAACCTTCAAAATACGCCAGTGTGAAGACAGTTATTTTCAGAACCGTTCACGTCCCTGTCTGCAATACCAGATTAAACGTTGCACTGCGCCCTGTGTTGGTTACATATCAGAACAGGCATACAAGCTCGATATAAAACATGCCCTGCTTTTTTTAGAAGGTAAAAGCCGACAAATTATTAATGAACTGGTCGAGGCGATGGAAAAAGCCGCGGACAAACAAAACTACGAAAAAGCAGTCATCTACCGCGACCAGATAAGCAATCTTCAAAAAATTGCCGAACGCCAACACATCAGTGCCGAAAAAGGCGACATTGACATCATTGCCTGCGCAACCGAAGGCGGGCAGGCGTGCGTCACCGTGTTTTATGTGCGCAACGGTTTAAACCTGGGCAACCGTAACTTTTTTCCAAAGTTACCCGAAGCGCTGAGTGCCGAGGAAATTCTGGCGGCATTTATTCCACAGTTTTACCTCGAACGTAAAGCACCGGCAGAAATTATTCTTTCGGCAAAACCTGCGCAACTGGAGCTTATACAAAACGTACTCAGTGAACAGGCTGAACACAAAGTCAGTTGTCGAACCAGTGTTCGTGCAGAGCGTGCCAAATGGCTGGAACTAGCTACAAATAATGCAGCGAATGCGTTAACCACGCGATTATTATCTCGTACCGGTTTACTAAAACGTTTCGAAGCTTTGCAGGATGTGATGCAACTGGACAGTTTGCCACTCAGGCTGGAATGTTTTGATATCAGCCACACGCAGGGCGAATCAACCATGGCTTCCTGCGTGGTGTTCACACCCGAAGGCGCCTACAAAACAGATTACCGTCGCTACAACATTGAAGGCATTACCGGCGGTGATGATTACGCTGCCATGCGCCAGGCTTTGCAACGCCGCTTTAAAAAAGCCAAACAGAAAGAACAGGTATTGCCGGACATTTTGTTCATCGATGGTGGTAAAGGCCAGTTACGCCAGGCCATCGAGATCTTTGAAGAACTCGATATCAACAATGTGTTACTGATCGGTGTTGCCAAAGGCGAGGGCAGAAAGGCCGGGCTAGAGAAACTGGTATTCAGTGATGGCCGTCCCGATCTGCATCTGGGACTGGATTCACCTGCACTTAATCTCATCCTGCAGGTGCGTGACGAGGCCCACCGTTTTGCCATCTCGGGACATCGTGCGCAACGCGCCAAAAAACGCAATGAGTCGCCGCTGGAAAACATTGCCGGTCTGGGCCCCAAACGCCGGCAGACCTTGCTCAAACATTTTGGTGGTTTACAGGGCATTACTCGCGCCGGTGTTGAAGATCTTGCTAAAATACCCGGTATCAGCACCAAACTGGCGCAATC
>QIHT01000131.1 GCA_003229115.1 Gammaproteobacteria bacterium
CCGTTACCGACGGCCTGTCCTGGTAGACACTTTTAATACCCCAGCTCAATGCAATCAGCTGAATGAGCAGTATAACCGTTAAATCAAACTTTAAACCAGGTTTGCCCGGCTTGAAAACGAGCAGTGTCAAACCCGGGCCCAGCACCACATCAACAAAAAAAATGACCGCCGTGCCTGTATAGCCATTATCCAGCTTGTAATAAAACGATGGAAACCATTCAAATGCAATCAAATAAATCAGCACTAAAAAAACCACCAGACTCACAGACAAATGCGTTAAAAAAGCCTGCTTTCTGGAAATATCACTAAAAACCATATTTTTCTCCACTGCATATAATTCACTACATTTTATAGTTCGGAATTGATAAAGTTCAAGCTCAGTCAGACTTAAACCGATAACAAACCCTGTACATCAAACCAGCTTTGCTTGTATGCTTACGACTATCATAAGTAACTAATACCCACGCATGGCTAAACCAACTGAAGAAGAACTCGATAGCGCAATTAAAATGGCAATCCAGATGAGAGAAAAGAAAATTGATCCATTTTTTGTGGCGCAGGCTTTACTCAGCCACAACTACCGCATCAAACATCTGGAGGAGGTTTTCAAAACTGCGGATCGCTATCTGAACATGGGGATGTCCGAAAGGGAGCGAACCAATCTTTTAAAAGCCATCGAAAAAGCCAAAGATGCTGAAGCTCATACCTCGCAGGAAAAGCGTGAGAGCTTTGGGCTGGAGTGAACTTCTAATGAATAACGGTCGCCTTACCACCGCCACGAGGGTCTGAAGCGGCTTCTGACTTTTTACTTTTCTTATCTACAATAACGACCTGCATATTACCGTAGTCACTTTCCAGTTGCTCCAGGGTATGGCCTGACTTTATCAACTCTGATTTAACTTTTTCGCCTATCACGCCCGGCTCGTAAAAAATCTTATCGGGTAAATACTGGTGATGAAAACGACCCAGTTTAACCATCTGCTCTGCACTAGCGCCCTGATGAAAATCTAAAGTTGCTAACAACACCATGGTTATAATTCGACTGCCTCCCGGCGTACCCAGGATAGCCGTGCGATTTGCAGTCTCCAGAAAGCTGGGGCTCATACTGGATAACATGCGCTTACCTGGCTCGATTGCATTGGCTTCTGCGCCCACCAGACCGTAAACATTTGGCTCTCCGGGTTTGGCTGAAAAATCATCCATTTCATCATTCAGCAAAATACCTGTACCTTCAGCAATAAACCCGGAACCAAAAGGGTAATTAATCGATAGCGTTGCTGAAACTCGATTACCGTCTTTGTCGATAATAGAAAAATGCGTGGTATCTGAACCTTTACCTGCAGGCTCTGCCACAGGCTTTAATGATGAACTTGGCGTGGCACTTCGTTTAATATCCTTAACCAGCATACTGGTATATACAGATGAGATTAAACGATCAGCAGGTATATCTACAAAATCCGGATCACCCAAAAATTCTGCACGATCACGATATGCCCGGCGCATAACTTCCACTAACAAATGCGTGCGCGCTGCCGCGCCTTTTTCTTCAATATTGTAACGCGATAACATATTCAACATTTGCGGCAACGCAATACCACCGGATGAGGGAGGTGATGCTGTCACAAACTTCATGCCTTTATAAACAACGACCATAGGTGCGCGCTCAATCACCTCATAATCTTCAAGATCTTTCAGGCTCCATATACCACCATGCTTCTGAACCGATGCAACCAGCTTTTGTGCAACTTCACCCCTGTAAAAACCTTTTGCACCCTGTCTAACGATTATTTCGAGTGTTTTAGCCAGATCAGGTTGCACAATAAGTGCATCTACTTCCGGCACCTTGTTATCATGCAAAAAAGTTCTGGCAGCATCCTCTGAAGACAATAACGACTGCAACCTAAAACCCGCCATTCTTCTGTAATGCTCATCAACCCGGAAACCTTCATTCGCATGACGAATAGCGGCTGCGAGGCTAACGGATAGTGGTAGCTTGCCATACTGTTTTGCCAGCTTTTCGATTACAGCTACAACACCGGGAATACCCGCAGACAGCGGCCCATCAATAGAGGCACCGGGTTTTACATTACCCTGTTCATCAAGATACATATCCCGGCTGGCGTTAAGCGGTGCTCGTTCACGCCCATCGAGCATCACGTTGCGATCCCGATCAGCAATATGCAGTAACCAGAAGCCACCACCACCCAAACCAGAGCTGTAGGGTTCAACTACAGCCAGGGTTGCTGTGACTGCTATCGCAGCATCAAAAGCATTACCGCCTTTTTGTAAAATTTCAATGCCCGCATCCGTGGCAAGCGGGTGTGCGCTGGCAATCGCTGGCTGAAAACCAGCATTACCCTGCTCAACCGCCTGCAGCGAATAAGAAAAGAATAATAAAAAGAAAAAACTTCTTAGAAGGTGAGTAATCATACGCTGAGTATAATCGATTGTTTTTCGCCGTAAAAGGCGGAATTAGTATTTGATCCTCAGGCAACTGGCCGAGTTGTGCCATATCAGACATATCGCTGTTAACGCAGAGGCCGCAGAGACGCAGAGATCGCAAAGAATGCAGGCTGTAATAAACTACTACTCCGCAAGTAGACGGGGTATTAATTGTAGGTGCGAATGAATTCGCACCTACAGATTACGTGGCAAGCCACGGGGAGAATTCACCCACAGTGATTAAGCGGGTTTAACCTTCTCTGCGTCTCTGCGGCCTCTGCGTTAACGGCAAGATACTGATAAGCACCTAACCAACAACCAGCGCCTCATATTTAGCCATCAGTTGTTCTTTGGTTTCCTTATGATCAGGGTCAAGTGGAATACAATCCACCGGGCACACTTCAACGCATTGCGAGGTTTCATAGTGACCGACACATTCGGTGCACAAATTCGGGTCAATAATATAAATTTCATCACCGGCTGAAATAGCATCATTCGGGCACTCGGGCTCGCACACATCACAATTAATACATTCGTCTGTAATCAATAACGCCATTACTCTAACCGGAACCTTTAAAAATAATCTTTACAAATTCAATTACATTTTAGCGACAACATTGCGCAACTCATCCACAACACTTTTATGGACAAACTGGGAAACATCACCGCCGTGCAGCGCAACCTCTTTAACCAGTGAAGCCGAAATAAAACTGGTTTCCTCGGAAGGCGTCAAAAACACCGTTTCAATCGTATTATCCAGCCGACGATTCATACTGGCGAGTTGCATCTCGAATTCGAAGTCTGACACCGCTCTCAGACCACGCAGAATCACATTGGCTTTTTTCTGCCGGGCAAAATCGACCAGCAGATCCGAAAACCCGCAAACCTCAACATTGGTCAAACCGGAGAGTACATAACTGGCCATGCCGACACGCTGGCCAAGATCAAATAAGGGTGTTTTTTCCGGGTTAGCCGCAATTGCCACAATAACGTGATCAAACAGACTCGCTGCTCTTTGTACCAGGTCGCTGTGACCGTTTGTCACCGGGTCAAAAGTCCCAGGGTAAACTGCAATTACTGACACTTTATCACTACCTCTCATGATTCTGGATCGCCGTCTCTGGTATAAAGCCGATAAGCCACCTGCCCGGCTTTTTTGCTCTTCTGGCAAAGCCAGTTTTCAGGCAAAGCCGCCAACTCGTTATGCACATCGCATTCCAGGTATATTTTCGCATGATTAGCCAGCCAGTGCTTCTGTTCAAGCAGGGCACAACAGGCAACTAATAAATCGGACTGGTAAGGAGGGTCTACAAAAACAACATCAAATTGCTGGTTATTCGTCTGCAAATATTCGACAGCATCAACACAGCTCAACTGAATTTTATCTGCCTGCAGTCGGTTAATACTAGCTTCCAGTTCAGTAGCTATAGCTGCATCGCGCTCGAGCATAACGACACTTTTTGCGCCACGCGATGCCGCTTCGAAACCCAGTGCGCCACTACCGGCAAACAGATCCAGGCAATGGCACCCCGCAATATCCTGCTGTAACCAGTTAAACAGCGTTTCGCGTACGCGATCCGGCGTCGGCCTCAGCCCTTCTCTATCCGGAAAATTCAGCTTCCTGCCTCGCCACGCCAGTTGCCAGCGATAATGCGTAACTGGCCTTGCGTCTTCACTCATTCACCACTGTTACCTATGCTACTGCCAACAATTACCGTCACCATTTTATCAGCGTGTAACCGTCGTTTGAGCGCATCTTTGATATCATCTCTGCTCACTGCCTCAATATTCGCCACAAAGGTTTGCAAATAATCTTTTGGTAAATCATAAAAACCGATCATGGCAAAATAACCCAGTAGTTTGCTATTACTGTCAAGATTAAGCGGGAAGCTACCGACAACATTATCGACACTGTCTTTTAACTCTTGCTCCGTAGGACCCTGATTAATAAATTTAACCAGTTCAGTTTTTAACAAACTCACCGCTTCATCGGTCTGGTCAGCACGGGTTTGCATACCCATCTTGAACGGCCCGGCTTCACGCATGGGTGAAAAATAACTATACACACTGTAAGCCAGACCACGTTGCTCACGGATGGTATCCACCAGCCGCGAGGTAAAACCACTGCCTCCAAAAGAATGATTACCTAGATACAAAGCAAAGTAATCTTTATCGCCTCGCCATGTGCCGGGTTGACCGACATATATATGGCTTTGCTTGGAGGGATACTCAATGTGAATAATCTTCTCATCAGAAAGCGGTTTCACTTTCGGTAATGGCAGGGGTTTTTCACCAGCAGGCAAGCTTGCTGTTAATTTATTTGCAATCTCAGCGGCCCGAGGTTGCTCCATGTCGCCAACAATAATAATCACTGCATTTTTTGCTACGTAGTACTGCTTGTAGAATGCCTTAATATCGTCAAGACCCAAACGCTTTAAGCTTTCCTCTGTGCCGCCCGAAGGCTGCGCATAAGGGTGATCACCGTAAATTGCCTTATAAAAAGCTTCTTCTGCAATGGACGATGGCGATTGTTTACGCGCGGTAACCGATACCTTCATGCGCGCCAGTTCACGCTCGTATTCTTTCTGGTTGAAATCTGGCTGTGTTAAAAGTGTAATTAAAGTATCTACCGCTGTTTGTAGATAATCTTTATCCGTCAATGTGCGCACACCGACAATCGCCATGTCACGCAAGGAATCATTACTAAACTGCGCACCTACCGACTCAAAACCCTCGGCCAGTTGCTGCGCGGTTTTGCCGCCGGCACCTTCTGCCAGCAAACCATTGGTCAAAGCCGCTAAACCACTGATGCCGTTATCCCTCGCGCTACCAGCATCAAACACAATACGTATATCCACCATGGGCAATCCCGTGGAGGGCAAATACAGCACTTTTGCCCCGTTGCCGGTTTGCCATGTTTGAATATCAGTAATGGCATAAACTGAAAACGAGCCTGAAAATAAACCGGTAGCGACAAGCAGCGCTAGCAACTTACGAACTATAGAGATTTTTTTATTGACCATGACGCCCTCCCGCAACAGGTTTGCCGGATGAAGCTGGAGTTTTTTTCTGCTCTATCGGTAGTGGATCCAGAACAGCCACCGTTAGATTTTTAGCCGTAAAGTATTTAATCGCCACTTGCTGAACCTGCTCCGCGGTGACTGCTTTAACCTGCTCAATATATTCATCTTTGGTTTGCCAGCCGAGGCCAACCGTTTCGAGTATGCCAATTTGCATTGCCTGATAAAAACTCGAATCCTGTTCATAAACATTGCCCGCCACCACCTGTGCAATGACTCGATCAAGTTCATCCTGGGCAGGCGGGTTATCCTGAATCGCCTTAATCTCTTCTTTAATCGCAAACTCAAGAACATCAATAGCATGGTCACCGGCCGGAATCGCTGAAAACACAAACAAACCTTCGTGCAAAGCGTACGGGTTGTAACTCGCGCCCACACTGGTGACCAGTTGTTTACCGCGTACCAGGTTACGTGTCAGCCTCGCACTCTCACCGCCATCGAGTAATCCGGACAAAACTTCCAGCGCATACACTTCCCATTTCTCTACCGACTTTTCCGACACTGCTGATTTCAACACCGGTGTTTTATATCCCATGATCAAGGTAGGAATTTTTGCCGGTAACTGCACACTTATCCGTTGCGTACCATATTGCTCGGCTTCATATCTGGGTTTGGTCGCAGGTAATTCGACCGCACTCAAGGGGCCAAAATACTGCTTCGCCAAACTGAACACGTCATCCGCGCTGACATCACCCACCACTACCAGTGTCGCATTATTAGGTGCGTACCAGGTGCGGTACCAATGACGGAGGTCATCGATTGACATGCTATCCAGGTCTTCCATCCAGCCAATAATCGGCCGCCGGTAAGGGCTATTGGCATAAGCCGCCGCGTTAAATCTCTCGAAGGTAAGTGACGTCGGCTTGTCATCGGTGCGCAATCTGCGCTCCTCCTTAACGACTTCGACTTCTTTAATAAACTCGTCTTCCTCAAGCGAAAGATTCACCATGCGATCAGCTTCCATCTCGATACAAATCGGCAACTTGTCGCTGGAGATGCGTTGAAAATATGCCGTGTAATCCTTGCTGGTGAAGGCATTTTCCTTGCCGCCATTAGCTGCGATAATTTCAGAAAACTCGCCCGATGGGTGTCTCGGCGTGCCTTTAAACATCATGTGCTCCAGCACGTGAGAAACCCCGGTAATACCGTCATGTTCGTAACTACCGCCCACCTTGTACCAAACCTGTGAAACCACCACCGGTGCGCGGTGATTTTCCAGCACCAGTATTTTCATACCGTTGGAGAGCTGGTAAGACTGTACACCCGTGCTGGTCTGGTTTGACGCTGATTTTTGAAGCGTCTCATCTTTGAAAATGAACAGCACGGCACCCAGTACAATGGTGGCTATAACTATTAGTGAAATATAAATACGCATATTGAATCTTTCTGCCCCAGGGTTCTCTTGTTAACACGTCATTGCGAGCAAAGCGCGGCAATGGCAAGAAATTATTAGAAGCCGATGATAGGATATCCTCCTTCCATAAACCACTCTTAATAGATGTATGTTCGGTTTTAATAAACGCAAAAAATCTGACCCGGACTCAGTCAGTCCCCAGACTAACTCCGCAGAAAATCCCCCTGTAGAACAGGATCTGGCGGAAAAACTGTCAAAAACCCGCCGTGGTTTTGCCGATGGCATGGCTGACTTCCTGCTGGGCAAAAAAGATCTCGACCAAAATATGCTCGATGAACTCGAAACCACCCTGCTCAGCGCGGATGTGGGCATCAAAGCCACCAGTGAAATTATCGACACCTTGCAAAGCAGTCTGACGCGCAAAGCTTTCAATAGTGAGGACGCCCTGCGCCTGGCGCTGGCCGAGGTCATGAGCAAGCTACTCAGCCCCTGCGAAAGCCCGCTTATCATCGACCCCGAACACAAACCTTACGTCATACTCGTCGTCGGCATAAATGGCGCCGGTAAAACCACCAGTATTGGCAAACTGGCAAACCACCTCAAACAACAGGGTCATTCCGTTCTGCTGGCTGCCGGTGATACCTTTCGCGCAGCCGCCGTAGAACAACTCAAGGAATGGGGTTCACGTAATAATGTTCCGGTCATCGCTCAAGGCACAGGCGCCGACCCTGCCTCAGTCATATTTGACGCCATACAGTCTGCAAGTTCAAAAAATATTGACGTGGTAATTGCCGATACCGCCGGACGCCTGCACACACAAAGCAACCTGATGGACGAACTGGAAAAAATAAAACGCGTCATCGGCAAAACCGATGCCAGCGCACCGCACGAAATACTGCTGGTGATGGATGCCGGTTTCGGACAGAATGCCCTGCAACAGGCACAACAGTTCAACAATTTGCTCGGCCTCACCGGCCTCGCCGTCACCAAACTCGACGGCACCGCTAAAGGCGGCATTGTTTTTGCCATCGCCAGCAAGCTCGGATTACCGATTCGTTTTATTGGTGTCGGCGAAGGGATTGGGGATCTGCGACCATTTAGCGCTAAGGAGTTTGTTAATGCGTTGTTAGAGTGAAGCAATGGGATATAAGTGAAAAACGAAAAGTGAAAAATAAAATCAAAACCTGTAACTGGCAGCTATCAACACTCTCTTGCCCTGAGGGGTTCCACTTTTCACTTTTCACTTTTCACTTTTCACTGGGAATCACCGCGTGATCCATTTCGATCAAGTCAGCAAACGCTACCCCGGAGGCCATGAGGCATTAAGCCGGGTCAGCTTTCGTTTAGGCCGCGGGAAAATGGCTTACCTGACGGGGCATTCAGGAGCGGGCAAAAGCACGCTGCTCAAACTCATTGCACTGATTGAACGTCCTAGTCGTGGCCAGATTATTCTCGATGGGGTTAATCTGAGTCAGATCAGCAACCGGCGTGTACCTTATGTGCGTCGCAATATCGGCATTGTTTTCCAGAACCATCATCTGCTCTATGACAGACCGGTGTTTGATAATGTCGCCATGCCGCTGGTGATTCAGGGCTATCGCCATAAAGAAATCAAAAGTCGGGTGCGCGCCGCACTGGATCAGGTCGGTTTGCTCAAAAAAGAAAGATCCGAACCGATTACGCTCTCCGGCGGTGAACAACAACGTGTTGGCATCGCGCGCGCCATTGTACACAAACCCGCCTTGCTGCTCGCCGATGAGCCTACCGGCAATCTTGATCCGGAACTCTCGCTGGAAATCATGCAACTGTTTGCCCGCTTTAATCAGGTCGGCACCAGCGTACTCATTGCCAGCCACGACCTTGACCTGATTGCACAAATTGGTGCCCCCATGCTCAGCCTGAAAGACGGCATGGTGATTCATGACGACATCACCCGCAAACAAACGGGTGCCGCCTGAGATGAAAAAAGGGCCTCAGCAAAATACACTGATGGTGTCGTACCTGATACACCATCTCAGGGTCTTTATCGCCAGCCTCGGTGATCTGAGCCGACACCCCATGGCCACCCTGATGACCACCGCTGTCATCGCTATCGCACTCGCCCTGCCCGCCGGACTTTACCTGGCATTGAATAATATCAGTGGACTCAGTGCTGGCTGGGATGGCTCAACACAAATCTCGTTGTTTCTTCACACCAAAGTGAGTGAAAAAAAAGCGCAGAAATTTGCCAGCCGCCTGCGACTGCACAAAGAAATAGACAAGGTGAAACTGATCAGCAAAGACCAGGGCCTGGAACAATTCAGAAAGATATCAGGCTTTGGCGGTGCCCTCGAATTCCTCGATGATAACCCGTTACCCATCGTGCTGGTGGTACAACCTGTCGTCGACCCGCAACGGCCGGACAAAATCAGCCACCTCGTCAAACAGCTCGAAGAAGAAAAACTGGTCGAGCTGGCGCAACTCGACGTACAGTGGGTAAAACGTCTTTATAGCCTGCTCGAAATCGCCCACCGCGGCATCTGGATTGTCGGCAGTTTACTGGGGCTGGCAGTATTACTGGTCATCGGCAATACCATCCGCCTCGATATTCAAAACCGACGCGCTGAAATAGAAGTCGCCAAATTGATTGGTGCTTCCAATGCCTTCATTCGCCGACCTTTTCTCTACACAGGCCTCTGGTACGGCCTCATTGGCGGCTTCATGGCCTGGCTGCTGACGGCGGTTTCACTCAGCTTTCTCGAAGGCCCTGTGCAAAAGTTAGCTGTGCTTTATCACAGCACTTTCCGGCTCAGCGGCCTGGAAGGCGATCATATTCTGGTACTCATCGGCATCAGCTGCGGCCTCGGCCTGCTAGGCTCCTGGCTGGCGGTGGGGAGGCATTTGAGTGAAATCGAGCCAAGCTAAAGTTCTTTTTGCCGCGAAGGGCGCAAAAGGCGCGAAGTAAAATCAATAATTAGTTTTTTTTTTGCGCCTTTTGCGCCCTTCGCGGTAAATAAGCTTTTGATTTTATTAACTTAACTGTTTTTCCTGGAAGCAGTTAGGGCGATACATCGTTTACTTTGTACTAGAAACGCTCTCCTCATATAAAAACAACTTATTCATTGCTTTTAAAATAAAAAGAAACTAATATATTTCTTATATAAAAAAAGCAACTTATATATTTCTTATGACAAGATTTCTACTTAGACAACTAAAAAAACGCAGGCTAGCCCTCGGCCTAAAGCAAAAAGATATGATGCTGCGTATTGGCATATCGCGTCAGCAGTACCAGCATTTAGAGAGCAAAGGAAATCCCAGGCTAGAGACCCTTGAACTCATTGCCAGGGGACTCAATAGCGAGTTGATGCTGATCCCGGCAGAAAAGCTGAGCATTATTAAAGATATTCTGGAAAGTAATGAGTCTTCGTCTACATCGTTAAAAAATAAAAACGCCAATAAAATTGAAGAAAATACACTCGCAAATAATCCATGGAAGGACTTACTAGAGGGTGAAGAATGAGCACAGACGATCAAGTAAACGAAATTAATGTTCTTAAACTTACCTTGCATGGCGGGCTGGTGGGTTATCTGGCCGGTTTTCAAAACGGGCGCAATATTCTGAGCTTTGCCGATGAATTCAAAAACGATCCTTCACGCCCAACATTTAGCCTGATTACGCACCCGAATTTCCCCCATTCGAAAAAGCTCATGTCAAAACCATGGGTTAAAAATCAGCGACTACACCCCGTTTTATCCAATCTGCTCCCAGAAGGCGCATTACGGGAATTAATCACTCAAGGCTTAAAAACCCATAGTGACAATGAGTTTCAGATTTTCTCCTATCTCGGCCAGGATCTACCCGGTGCATTAGTGGCCACACCCATGGAGCCCAAAGACGTACCGGAGAGTGTACTAACCCCCCATGGCAAAGCTAAAGCCATAAAACTCAAAGGCAACGACCAGGAAAACACGTTCTCCCTGACTAAATTTTCACTGGCAGGCATTCAAATGAAATTTTCCATGAAAGAAAAAGATGGCCGCTACAATCTGACTAAAAATGGCGAGTTAGGTGACTGGATTATCAAAACCCCATCCACCAAACATAAAAACGTGCCTCTAAACGAATATACAGCAATGTCGCTGGCAACTTTAGCAGGCGTAGATACCCCTGACATCAAACTCATTGAGCTGAACAAGCTGGATAACCTGCCACCCATCAACCTGCCGGATGAAAAACTGGCATTTGCCATCAAGCGTTTTGATCGTGAGGCCAAAAATAACTCGACCACCCGAATTCATATGGAAGACTTTGCTCAAGTCTTGGTGAAATACCCACATGGAAAATATAACTCCGCCAGCTATGAACAAATCGGCAAGGTGCTTTACGATTATTCCGGTGATGGGCTCGCCGATGCCCAGCAATTTGCCAGACGATTACTGGTAAATATCTTACTGGCCAATGGAGATGCCCATTTAAAAAACTGGAGCCTGCTTTATCAAGATCACATTACGCCAAGGTTATCACCCGCATACGATATCGTAACCACCAGTGTTTACATCAACAGTGAAACTAAATTCGCCCTGAATCTTGGTAAAACCAAAGAATGGTATTCGGTAACAACGGACCATTTTCAGTCATGGGCGAATAAGTCAGGCATCCCCTGGCGAGCAATCAAACCACATATTGATGACACCATGGAAAAAGCACGTACATTGTGGCCTGAGGCGTTAAAAAATTTACCCATGGATGCAGCACATAAAGCAAAACTCAAAGCCCATTGGCTTAAGCTTCAAACTGATTTTCGGATAGAAACAACGCAATAAATAAACCAAAGCTATAGCAATTGGTGGGTTTGGTAAAAAGTTTAGAATTCACCCTGAACTCTTTCACTCACTAGCATGAAAAATATCATCGTATTTACGCTCAATAACCTCTACTTCTACCTCAGTAAACTGATTAAACTCTTTATCCCGCGCACGCTTTGATAACTTGCCGCCATTTTGATTAAGAAAGCGAATAAGAAGATCAACCAGCTTATCCGGCATATCTATATAGTTTTTAATAAAATTGTTGAGAAGATCATATTTTTTAAGATAGTCCACTTCCTCCGGCAACGTTTTATTGACTGTTTCTTCAACACACTCGAAAAAAAACTCAGCCTGTTTGGTTGCATCAAAATAACGATACAAATCAATCGTCTCATTCAAAACTTCAACATTATTTTTCTCAGTAGATCGCCACTCAATCAGATCAAGCCTGGGCTTTGAATAATGTTCAAGCGTTTGCCTGTAATCATCAATGCGATCCAGAATAACGGAGGACACAGGAAAGACCACAAACCCCTTTTCTGCCAGGACATGATGAAACAGATAGCGATGAACACGACCATTCCCGTCTTCAAACGGATGAAGAAATACAAAACCAAAGGCAATCAGTGCAGCCATAAGCACTGCATCGTAATCACTCTTACTAAGTAGCCTGTATGTTTCGATCAAGCCAGACAGAAGACTTTCCAAATCCTCAGGCCGCGCCGAGATATGAACAGGCATAGGCATGCCGCTAGCACGATCATGATCACCAACAAAACCGCCTTCAGCGCGCAAGCCAGGCATAACAAAACGATTATCCACAATGACAATCCGTTGCAGAGACTCCAACTCTTCAATGGTCAGTTTGCGTTGCCCTGCCTCACCAATAATTTTACCCCATCGCTCAATACGATTATGTGGCGGCGTTTCTCCTTCTATGCTGTAGGATGCTTTTGAATCTTTTAACAAAAGAAAAGCCGCCGCTCTACTCAATAGATCCGCGTGTGTTTTACCAATGTGGTCGATAGCAACCTGAGACAAGTTCATACCAATAAAACGATCAAGTGTTTCTGTTCGCCTGATCAATGGACAGAATTCACGGCTACCGGGTAAATTATTGCGGACACGATGGCGTTTTGAATCACGAGCAGCCCCCGAATATTGCAGCGTGTCGTTGATAAGCGCAACAAAATTACCCTGCGCTGCATCCTCAATATCAAGTTCCCTGTTGCATAACCACTCATACAAAAACCAGATCCTGCGACTGTAAGCACCGGTTGGTTCCAGGCGAATAATGTCGATAATAGCTTCTGGCTCAATCGAGACAAACAAGGCCTTGAGAACAGCCAGATCAATCCCTTCATACTTAAGTGCAAATATCAGGTGGCCACGCAGACTATCATCAGGTTTGTGCCTTGGCGTAAAAATACGCCATCGCCCCTTTTCGTACCGCTTATGCCTGGTACCAATAACACATAGGTAATCAGGTGCAGGAACAGACAGCCCATGCCCTGAGATCAACGCCGCATATCCCGCAAGCGTTGATCCTTCTTCCAGAACCTCAAATGCATGAAAAACAGTGCTAGAGCGCGAATTTTGATTATATTCTGGCATATTCATGAATTCTGGTTATTAATAATATAGCCATAATTTCATGAAAAATGATTAT
>QIHT01000252.1 GCA_003229115.1 Gammaproteobacteria bacterium
GACATTCCTTGCAGGCTTTGTTAAAACGTTTCTCACCC
The DNA here is from genome assembly GCA_003229115.1 of Gammaproteobacteria bacterium. Lineage (GTDB taxonomy): Bacteria > Pseudomonadota > Gammaproteobacteria > SZUA-229 > SZUA-229 > SZUA-116. The sequence continues at coordinate 39 of QIHT01000252.1, forward strand.
TGCTTCAGCGACTCTTCTGAATAAGCGACCTGCCCATCGACCGGTTCAATATCTTCGATCACCGTAAAATCGGATTTCAGATAACGGCCTTCTTCATCGAAGTCTTCATCTTCAGCCTCTTCCGGTGACCAGGTAGCGGTGATATCAAACGATTTAATTACCGGTATCAGACTGCTGATCTGCCTGTCCTTCATAACACTTTTCCATCCCGGCATACCGGTATGGTTGAGTCCGTACTTGATGGTATCGAACAGATCCTCATCTCGCGGTGGCAGTGTACCCGGTGACGTTTTGTACTTGTACAGGCCAAGGCTGAAATCCCGCGGTCTCGGATGCAGATAGTCGGCCGCAGGGCCGTCACCCATCCCGGTTTCACCATGACAAACCATGCAGCGGAACTGGTAGAGTTGTTTGCCGTCCATGGATTTACGTTGTTTGTTGATCTCATTCATCAGGCCCGTCACGGCTTTAGATGTATCCTGATCCCACATGCGCGGCACCTGACCCACGTAGTCATAGAGAAAGGTAATCACGTTCCAGACTTCCTGCTCATCCAGCATTTCGTGCCAGACCGGCATGGCTGAATTCCAGGGGGTACCCTCTTTCGGTAAATCCGGGCCACCCGTGGTTATGCGCCAGAAAAGAAACGATTCCTGTAGTTGTGCAATGGTGCCGACATCCTGAAAATTGGCCGGCAGCGGGTTGAACGCATCGGCGAAGGGCCCCTTGCCATCGAGCAGGTCACCGTGACAGTAGAAGCAGTTTTGATAATAAACTTCTCGACCACCATCAACCGCTTCAGTGTAGGTACTCATGGCCGCACCGCGGTCAGATTTGAGTTGCTCAACCACCTTCTCGCGCACCGGGTTTTCGAGCCTGGTCAGATCATAAGATTTGCCAAAAATCTTCAGTTTGGACGGTGGTGCCGGATGCACCTGACGCAACTCCAGCGGTGCATCGAAAGAGGGTTTGACCGCATCATAAACGGTGTAAGCAAACAGCGCAGGTATGGCGAGTAGAAAAAATGCACGTAACAAGCGCAGGCTGTCTTTGCTCAATACTGCATGAATCGGTGCCTTGAATTCTTCCCAGCGCTTATCTTCAAACGAGAAGAACAGCAGTACACCCACCACCGTAATGGCCATGAACTGAATCATCAGGGCCTTTGGCATCAACGGTGGAAAAGCGTTGTCCAGTATCAGGTAGACAACAATGACGACCAGAACGGCTTGCCAGAATGCGTTTAATTTAAATTTACTCATGGCTGTCTATGTAACATGGGCTAACCTTTTTGATTTGCCAGAAACTGCACCATCATTTCCAGTTCGCGCACCATCATCCTGTCGGCAAAATCAGCTGGCATAATGCCGATGGCAAAACCTTCAGCAGCAACCGCATTAGGATCGATAATGCTCTGGCGAATCTCGTTGATATCAAGTCGCTTACCCACGTCCGTCAGGGATGGCCCGACCGGTGATTCAGTGCCGAGTATTGTGTGGCATGCAGCACAGGCGTACCTGCCCAGAGCTTCTTCAGCCGTAGCAGCCGGGGCCGGTAACGATCCAGCCAGCGCAACTTCCATCACTGGTGCTTCGGTTGGCAATGGCACCGTCACTTCGTTGCCGTCTTTGGCCTGCATGTAGGCAATGACGGCGTCTATTTCTACGTCGGTAAGTTGAATCGGTGCCTTGTTAACAGCTGGCATCGGCGAGATGGTGTCGTTGGAGCCTTTTTTGCCGAATCCCCTGACCACATAAATACCCGGGTCAATCATGGATTCGCGCAGATAGGATTCAGCATCAGTGGACTTGCCCTGGTAGCTTTCATCCTGCAATCGACTTTCAGAAACCTCAACCATCTTGAGTGCAAGAATATCCGGTGCCCGGCCCATGTTGTTGTGGCACAAGGTACATGTGCCCTTGCCGCTAAAAGTGGATTCGCCCAGTGCCACGAAAGAGTCCATGGTCAAGGCGCCCAGATCGACTTCTTTTTCAACCGGTGCTTCACCCTCGACCTGCGGTAACATATTCGCCACCAGTGTAAATACCAGTATCAGTGCAAGACTGAAACCCAGCACCTTTAGCAGTATTATGTTACTGCTGACTTTTATCTGTTTACTCATGATGGCTTGCTGGTTACGGGTGCTGGCGGCGGTTGTTTAGTGTTGGCCAGTGATGCAATCCAGAATATAAATAAGACGCAGAGCAGAAACAGCACGGTGACAATCGTCATCATATTACCGGCATGGCCGATGGTCGGAATGTAGTTATCCGGTGAATTGTCTTTCATCACGGTATAAACGTGCCAGTGAGTGCGAACCGAGGAACGCACGTAGCCCATCAATGCCATCAGCCAGGTAAAAGCAACGGGCAAGGCAAACAGCGCATACTGTGCTCGATTACTAACCCGTCCCCAGACCGACGGCAATATTTTCGCGCCCTTGTACATAAATCCATCAATAACAATACCGCTAACAATCACCATCAGTGTTGATACCACCTGCATCACGCTGGAACCGACCTTGTACACCGTGTTGGTGAAATAACCGTAGTACACACCGGCAAAAATCACGTTGGCAATCGCCACCAGATAAATCGAAACCATCAGTGCATTGCCCGCTTTTTCCCACGACACGGTAGCGACTTTATCGGCACGGCGGTAAATCTGGAATGACATAAAAGTAAAAATCAACATCAGGTTGACCGCAATATTCTTCGCCGGCATGATGCCCAGCGGTCCCAGCAGATGATGGTGGCTGCCACCGAGCTCAGCCATTTCCGAGGCGCTCAGAATTAGCGTGTGCGGCGTTACCCAGACCAGAAAACCGGCCACCAGGACAATCGCGATATATTTCACCATCCAGGTGTAGCGGATGGAGCCTTCGGTGCGCGACATACCTGACCACAGGTAATAGTTACCGGCCAGCAAAATGGTGCCGATCAGCACCGCCTGCACGATGAACAGCCAGGCCAGGATGCCACCCATCGCGGTAATACCCATCTGCTGTGAATAGGCATAAATCTCGGCCATCAACCAGTAACCGGCGAACGGCAGCGGCAAAAAGGCGAGAATCGCAATGAAATTTGCGGTGTATCCCATCCAGTCATAATGTGCGCGCATTTCCTGAGTACGCGCGCTAAGGAATTTGTAGGCCGCATAAGCACCGACTATCGCGCCACCGAAGGCAATATTGGCAAGAAAACGGTGCAGGTTGATCGGGTTCCACAACGGGCCTTTCATAATCTCCCAGATACTACCGGTGACCGCACCCGCTTCGTTGACACCCGATGGTGCCATCATGAACGTGGACCATGCGTTGGCAATCACCAGTAAAGTAAGACCGACAGCATTGAGCATCAAACCAATCGTCAGGTGCAACCATTTTCTGTTGCCGTAGCGGAGCGCGCCCCAGCTGTAATAGTAAACATACAGGCACACACTTTCGGCAAAAAACAGGCCGGCATAAACCAGTGTCTGCGAACCGAAAACACGCATCATATATTCCATAAATTGCGGATACAGCAGGAACAGGGCAAAAGCCAGCGCACCGCCGAACAGCGCGGTGATGGAATAAGCCGTCATGCTTATTTTCATGAACTCGTGCGCCATGTCATCGTAGCGATCATCACCGGTTTTTACACCAATCCACTCAATCACCAGTACAAATAACGGCACCGCGAGTACGAATGCTGCAAAAAACATGTGCATCTGAGCAACCACCCAGACAACCGAGCGGCTACTGACACCAACAGATGGATAATCACCTCGACCCGGTTTCGGTGCCGGCACAAGTTCGGCTTCAGCCATTGATGCTACGCCGATCACTGAATCTGCTTCAGCGGCTGAAGCTGAATTCAACAAAGTGAAACCGTTATCGGGATCGACATTGCCAGGCAGCAAAATCAACAGGCCCAGTGCTAGCAACAGTTGGCGTCCCAGAGATAAATTTAGGGATAAATTTAGGGATAAATTTTTCATTGCCGCCATTATCCTGTGGGTCATTGTGCTGGCGTCAGATCAAAATTCAGGGGCAGCCCCTGGATCAACATAATGAAATGGTCCATCCCATAAAAAAACAGAAGCGTGAGCAGGAGCGCGCCCACCCAGACAACAACAGGATTACTTAAATTCATTTACGCCCTCACCCGTGATTTGATGTGACACCGTGCGAATAAATCAGCAGCCACCAGAAAAAAACCAGCAATACAGCGAAAACACCCATGAACAACCTGGGACCCCATCGGCTTTGCCGACTACTTTGCCTGTTGGTTTCAGATGCTGATGAATTAGCTGGATCAGTCATGATATTTCTCGTTTGCGGTCAATAAAAGCCATGGAGCAATAAACATACCAACTCATAATAATCATGGATTTAATGTTGTTCTTTTTGCTCGCTACACCCACTCGGATTTAGATATTTATCAATAATATCAATTACATGGCGACAGACAATGGGTAGATCCACAGAAATATCTCCGTTTTATACAAAAGCTGCCAGCATAATTCTGCATAAATTTTGAAGCAGATTGATCCAGGTCAACTGCGATAATTGAACATCATGTTCAATTGATATTATGACGAACTGGCGATAGTGAACGATTCGTTCAAGTCAGGGGATGGATTTTTAGATCTTTGTGACCAACTGGCGGCTGTTGCACAAGGCCTATATATAACCTGTTGTAATACATATTATTTTTCAGGTTGGCACCATTTCTGCAGGGATAACAGGCAGCTTTAATAACTGAAACATTACAGGTCACGAGTGGAAGCAACGAACAAAATGACATCCAGATCAAAATCACAAACGGTTGGCGCCTTGCGTGAACTCCTGTCCACCGGCGATGAAGCCGACCGCTGTTATGTCAGTAGAGCCCTGGGCGCACTGGGTGACCCCACTGCAATCCCAGATCTGATCAAACGTCTCCGAGATAAAGACATAGATGTCTGCGTGGATGCGGCCGATGCACTCGGAAAAATGGGGGCAACATCAGCGATTAGTGACCTGATTGAAACTATTAATAAAGACCCCGAGGGCGATGTCAGAATATCTGCTGTTGACGCCCTTGGCAGAATCGGTACAGAACAGGCCATTGACACATTAATCAAAATTGCAGCCAGCCGTCCGGACAACATGAGTTATACAACAGACGACTGGGATCCCTGGTGGGACATGCAGCTAAAAGCGGTAATGGCACTCGGTCAAATGCGTGTTGAAAAAGCAGCAACCGTAATTGAAAAATTGCTGGATGATGACGAGGGTCAGGACATTGAAAGCGAGTTGCTTAAATCGCTGGCCTTCATGGCTAACACTGGCGAGTCGATTTTGATTAAACGACTCAAAAAAGCATTACCTCGGGAACGGCGTCGGATTATTCATGCACTTGGCCTTGGCAAGACACCGAAAACCCTGCGAATTCTGAAGCTTGCCATCACAGACCAGGACGCCGATGTACGTACCACTGCCCTGGAATCATTGGCCTTATGCGGCAGTGCTGAGCAACTTCCTGACATGATCAAATTGTTTCATGATGAAGATCCGGGAGTGCGCAAAGCCGCAACAAAAGCGGTATCCAGTTTAAGTTCAAGCTCCGGCAATACCGCTATCCCCATGGATGAACTTGTTGCCTTACTCACCGATAGTGATCCCGCTGTACGAGCAGCCGTACTCAATATCCTGTCAAGCTCGTCTGCACAGCTTGACGAAAACACACAGGAAATAGTACGCGAAGCGATGACTGATATTGATGCTGGAGTTGCCACTGCCGCCTGCCGATTAACCGGAAAATGCTGTGACCCGCTAGCAAAAGAAAACTTGCTGGCGTTTGTCAACGATACAACACTACCGTCTAATATCCGCACCGCTGCAACACTGGCGCTGGGGGGCTTAGGCCTCTGGAATGAAGACATCGCAACCAGCCTGACGCAAGCCTGTGTTGACAAGCATCAGCCGGTCAGACTGGCGGCACTCAACGCCTTGCTTGAACTCGACCCTGTGTCAAAAAATGTCAACAGGGGTACGAGTGATGATAACGAGACAGAAATGAACCTGCCTACCTCGCTCGATTCAATCCTGTTTGTTTTCAAAGGAGAAATAACACCAACTTCAGATACTGAATCAAAACAGTCTGTATCAGAAAAGAACGGAGAATCTCACAACGCTGACAGTGAGAATACGACTGCGCCTGAAGTAACAGCAAACTCTGAAGATAACAGAACTCAGGATAATTCATCCATAACAGAAGCAGAGCTTTCTGCAGAAGTTTCTACAGACAAGGCAATCACCTCCACAATGGATGCAATAACAAAAACGAATGTCGAAGTTGCACTTGCACTGAAATCGCATAAAGAAACCACACAGGATAACCATGCTAATCTTCCAGAAGACGAATCACTCAAACCTTATCTTGATCTTGTCAGAAAGAACGACGAAATCGGGCGCTGGTTAAAAACGCGCGACACCGATGCAAGCATACTGGATGATGCTCGTCGCCTGGCAACACGCATTCTCGGCAAATCAACCCATCCGCAAATTATTTCCGTATTGATTGAAGCGCTTGAGGACGAAGATGAAGTCATTCGACGAGATGCCACGAATTCACTGTCTGAAATCCACGCCCGGAACCCTCAAATGAAGCATTTGAGTGAAGCCATTAAAGCGCTGACACGACTGCTGAGCAGCGAAGACCGCGAGGAGCGTGTTGCCAGCTTACGCACGCTTGGCGCAATGGCAGATGAAACCGTTGTTCCTGATGTAACAGCCCTGCTTGATGATGAAGACTCTGCCGTTTGCATCCAGGCCATTGTGTCATTAAGCGACATTGTCAATAATTCAGCCACAGCATCGAGCAACGGTGATAGCAATCTCTTATGTAAAACGGTTGAGCGTTTTTCACAACTGCTGGATAACACAGATCCCGGGATTCGTACTGCAGCCGCCACCAACTTAACCCCATTGATAAAACTCCTGCGCAACAGTGGTAATCAATCCCTTGTTGAAAACACCGTGAGAAAAATTGCGGGTGCGGGTTTTGAAAATAATGGAGATCAGGCACGAATCCTGGGGCGTGTGTTGAAAAACACCGCCCCGGATATTGCGACATCTGCCCTGTTATCTAAACTTGCCGAACTCGACACAAGCAGAGAGCGGCGCTTTGCCATTGAAATGCTGGAGGAAACATTCCGAACTGGTGAATCATCAGCTTCTTCATTCTGATATCACTAATGAAAAAACCATCTGTAACTAAACAACACCATATATTTTTAATAACATTTCAGATATCAGGAGAACCAGATAATGAAAAAAACTTCGTTAATAGCTCTGCTACTTGCTTCATGTGCAGCACTTACAGCCAATGCAGCTGCTTATAAAGTTATCGATGTCAAAGACGGTGGCAGCATTAGCGGCAAAGTCAGCTTTACTGGCAAAGACCCCGCTCCTGTGAACTACGCCATCACCAAAGACCAGGATATTTGCGGTAAGGAAGACCGCGTAATTGATTTCGTAAAGGTAAACAAGGGTGTGCTCGGCGATGTTGTGGTGTATCTCGACAAGGTCAAGCAGGGCAAGGCTTTTCTTAACAACGATAAGGGCACAGGCAATCTTGACCAGAAAGGCTGCGAATTCTTTCCCTATTTGCAAGTCATGCACAATAATAAAGCACTGTCGGTACTTAACTCTGACTCGGTTTCACACAATATTCATACCTACGAACAGATCGGTAAAGCCAGGAAAACAGTACTCAACATTAGCCAGCCAGACAAGGACAGCGTCATCAGGAAAAAGATCAAGCTGAAACGCGGTACCACCATGAAAGTTGAATGTGACCAGCATGACTTCATGCACAGTTTCGTTTTTGTAGCAAAGAGCCCCTACTTCGCTGTTGTTGGCAAAGACGGATCCTACACCATTGATAACGTCCCGCCGGGCAAATACACCGTTAAGGCATGGCATGGAACACTGGGCGAGAGAAAATCAAAGGTAGCCATTGAGAGTGGCAAAACGGCCAGTGCTGATTTCAAGTTCAAATAATCAGTTCTGAGCTGGAAAATAAACTACCCCGCAGCAAGCTGACGGGGTATTAATTGTAGGTGCGACTAAATCGCCAGGAGCGATTTGAACGAAGCCCCGAAGGGGAGA
>QIHT01000132.1 GCA_003229115.1 Gammaproteobacteria bacterium
ATAAAAAGAAACAATAGAACAGCAGGAGACAGACCGCGTTTAATTAACCATTAAAAACGCAGTCTGCCCTGATCGTACTCATTTGCCTTATTTAGTTATACAGTATTCGCTGGAGCCATACTTTCTGCTCTTACCGCATACCTGCCGGAACCCAGTAGTGCCTGTACAACAGTGATTAAAGTTAAAAATACCGGATACTCCCAGCCACCGTTTTCATTACTAAATACCCAGCCATTACCGAAATGAACATAGGTGGCACCCAGCAGTACGGGTATGAGTGCAAAAGCAACTCTGCGTGTTTCTATGCCAAGAATTAACAGAGCACCGCCACCAATTTCTGCCGCGACAACGGCATAGGCCATCCAGCCTGGAAATCCGACGGACTCAAAAAAGCCGACTGTACCGGGCAGGGTGAATACCATGACTTTTAACAGGCCATGTGCAATGAACATGCCGCCAAGGCTTAAACGCAGTATTAATATCGCAATATCTAATTGATTGTTTTTCATTATAGTCTCCTTAGTACTAATTAGTACTATATAGTTAGAAAAAAGTTTAAAACACCTGGCGCAATTTTTTTAGCGCCCGTTGTATGGTTAGAATCTCATTGTTGCTTAGTTGATCAAAATGCGATTTCAGATAGGCAATGTGCTTTGGAAAGACATCTCTGAACAGTCGATTTCCCTTTTTGGTTAAAACCACACGTGTACAACGGCGGTCTTCGTTGCCCTGCCTGCGTTTAACCAGTGATTTTTTCTCCAGCCGGTCTACCACCCCTGTCAATGTTCCCTTGGTAATCAAGGTCAATTCACCAATTTCCCTGAAAGTCAGACCGTCTGTATTACCCAGAGTAAAAATCACATCGGCCTGTGGTTGCGTCAGCCTGTACTGCCGCAAGCCATCACTATCCAACCGGCTGAACGCCTGGTAAGTCCAGACAAGCTCACGAACCAGCGCCATAAAAGACTGTTTTGACGCGTTATCAACAGTAATAGTAGTCATTTCCTGCCTCGAATAGTCCTAATACGAACAATAATAGTCCTGACACGAACTAATAGCAAGCCTGATATTGAGTATATTTGCAGAAATGTGAGTCTGATTCCTTTGATCCAGCTAGATAATTCCTGATAAGAATCAAAGGAAGTTATGGATTCCGCATCAGGCCCGGAATGACAGATTTGGATTAAAATCCGCCAAACGAGCGACGTGGTTTGTTCTCAGGTTCTGACGTTGGTGCTGGTTGTGTTGAGGCTTGTTTTTCAAGTTCACTTTTACGTGCAGCTTCTGCTTTCTTAACAAGCTGCTGGTTTTTATATTCAAAAACTTTATCCTGAGTGTCTGCCAGTTTGCTGTGACTGGGGGACATTTTTATAACAGTGCTAATGTGCTTGTTGGCGGTATCAAAATCATAACCGGTTGCTGCTATCCTGGCTTTTGACAAATGTTGACTTGCTGCGCCGTAATGCAGGCTGATACGAATAGATAATCTATTAGCTATGTTGCCACTAATGTTTGTTTGCATATCGATAGCAGCTTCGGTGGTTGATCCAAAGCTCGCCATGATTTCGTCATCGATAGTTTTTATGACGTGGTCGCCATGACTGTTGGTGATATCTGTCATGGTTTGAATACACCAGGCGATTTGTTTCTCGGCTTCGTTGTTGCCGAGTTTATCGTACATGGCTGTACCCCTGGCTACATCTGCAAACATGATGGCGTATTTTTTCCCCATGCGTCTACTCTATATCTTGATAGTAAGAATGTTAATCGACCAGATTCGTCTATCGCTTTATATCATCCGTAAACAAATCGTCTTCAAACAGATCGTCCTCGTTAAAGTCGTCCGGCGGGTTGCCATCGTAGATCAGGTTTCGTCTGCGTTGCATCCATGCATCACGAATGAAGGAGTAGGGGTCGAGCGCGGTTTCTTCGATGATGTCACTGGCTTTTAGCAGGTCGGCACGTCTATCGATGTAATACAGGCTTATCAGGCCGTATTGGTGTGCATCGCTCATGTCATCGTAGATAACATTCAGCGACATTTCTGCATCCACAACAAAACCTGCGGTGTCACGTATGTTGCTAGGACCAAAAAAAGGTAATACCAGATAAGGGCCGCTGCCTACGCCCCAATAACCCATTGTCTGGCCGAAGTCTTCTTCGTGTTTCGGCAAACCAATATCGCTGGCGACATCAATAAAACCAAGCAGACCCACCGTGCTGTTTACAACAAATCGGGAAGTATCAGAGACAGCCCGTCCAAGTTTCAACTGCAGTAAATCATTTATGATAACGAATATGTCGTCGAGGTTGCTGAAGAAATTGGTGATGCCTTTATCTACAGGGTCAGGTGTAATGGCTTGATAACCTTTTGCAACAGGTTTCATGATATAGGTGTCTACGGTGTCATTGAACGCGAACATCGAACGGTTGTAGCTTTCATACGGATCATCGGGGTTAGGCGGGCCTTCGATGGTGGCGCAGCCCGAGAACAATAGCGTACAAATAATCAGTGCGATGAAAGTTATTTTTTTGGTATTTGATTTTTCCATGTTGTACTTAATGTTGCCTTTTAAGTTCTCAGGGTGCTATTTTCTGCGGCTTGTTGTGAATCACTGTGGCGTCATTCCCCGTGGTTTGCCACGTAATCTGTAGGTGCGAATTCATTCGCACGATGCGCGTAAACATTGGACGCTTGTGCGAATGAATTATTCGGCATGTCCTTATGCCTCACCCCTTCGGGGCTTCGTTCAAATCGCTCCTGGCGATTTAGTCGCACCTACAATATAATGCCCCGTCAGCTTGCTGCGGGAATGTCAATTTTTTTCCAGCATCTCACAGGCGAGCATTGCAGCATTTTTTGAGCCACCACCGGTACCTAGCATCTCGCGCAGTTTAGCCAGTTCATCCCGCATAGTCTTGTTATAATTTTCATCGTCAAGAATACGCAATGTTTCCTGTGAAAGGTTTTCAGGGGTTGCGTCGTGTTGAATGAATTCCTTGACGATTTCTTTGCCGGGTATGATATTGACCAGCCCTAGATGCGTTAGATGTACCAGTCGACTAAGTATGAAGTAGGAGAGAGGTGCTACTTTGTACAAAATAACCATGGGTTTTTTCATTAAACCGATTTCCAGTGTGGCGGTGCCGGATGCAACGATAATGCAATCGCAGGACTGGATTACATCGTGAGTATTGTCTTCGATAATTTTCACATTGAGATCAATCAGTGCCTGCCTGCATTCATCCAGGTCTTCTTCGGTAATGCTACTGGCAACAGGTAATACGTATTGCAAATCAGGTTTTGTTTTTCTGAGTAATTTTGCAGTATCAAGCAGAACCGGTAATAAACGTTCTATTTCACCCAGGCGACTACCGGGAAACAGGCCAATCGTGGTTTGTTTTGCAAGGTTTAAAGCATAACGTGCTTCCGATGTTGTTTTGTCGATGGTGATTTCATCCACCAGCGGATGACCGGTATAGCGCACAGGCACATTGGCTTTTTCGTAGAGTTCAACTTCGAACGGGAAGATCACTGCCATCTGGTCAACAATACGTGCCATTTTATAAACCCGTTTGGGTCGCCACGCCCAGACCTGCGGGCCAATATAAAACAACACTTTTATGCCCAGCGTTTTGGCATAGGCGGCGAGTTTTTGATTGAACTCCTGATAATCGACCAGTATGAGTAAATCAGGCTGCGTGGTTTTAATGTGCTGCTGAACCTGTTTCAGTACGCCTTTAATCATTCTATATTTAGCCAGCACCTCAACAATGCCCATCACGGCCAGCTTTGAGGCATCAAACAATACGTGGACGCCCGCATTGCGCATCATTTTTCCACCCATGCCTTCCAGACGGAGGGTACGGTCGAGTAATCGTAATTCTTTAGCGAGATTCGCCGCGTGCAAGTCACCTGAAGCCTCCCCGGCAACAATAAATACTATTTTTGACTTGCTCATGCGTGGTGTTTTTTCTTATGATGGTGCGGTTTTTATGTTGCCTGAATTCTACCGGAAGAAATCGTTTTATGCAGGATGAACTACCCAAAATCAGTGGTTTACTGGCGGGAGCAGACGAGGCAGGCCGCGGCCCGTTAGTCGGCAACGTCGTCGCTGCTGCCGTCATACTCGACCATAACCAGCCGATAGAAGGCCTCGCCGACTCCAAAAAGTTAAGCGCCAAACGCCGCGAGACACTGGCGGCCGAAATCATGCAAAAAGCCAAGGCCTGGGCAGTGGTGAGCGTCAGCGCAGTGGATATTGATCGCATCAACATCCTGCAGGCGAGCCTGTTGGCGATGAAACAGGCGGTTGAGCAGTTATCGGTGACGCCCGATCATGTCTTCATCGACGGCAATCGCTGCCCCGAGATGACCTGTCCGGCTACTGCGATTGTGAAAGGTGACGCACGCGTTGCCGAGATCAGCGCTGCCTCCATTCTGGCCAAAGTAGCACGCGATGAGCAGATGCAGCAGCTACATGCTGTTTTCCCGCAATACGGTTTCGACCGGCACAAAGGGTATCCCACCAAAGCCCACATGGCAGCACTGGCCGAGCATGGCCCGTGCCCGGAGCATCGCCGGAGTTATGCGCCGGTGAGGAAATATCTAACGGTAACTTCCTGAAAGCTTTTTTTAGCCGCGAAAAACGCAAAGGGCGCAAAAGAAACAATGGCTTACTTGTATTGGCTAAAACCTGACCTGATAAATATGATCCGAGCATAAAACCCGCTGACAGATGATATTTGCCACAGAGGTCACAGAGAAAATTTTTATTTTTTAATAAAAATGTAGGAGCGGCTTTAGCCGCGAATGTACGATTATTTCCCGCCATTGTTCGCGGCTAAAGCCGCTCCTACGCTTGAAACAAATCATAGCTTTTCTCTGTGACCTCTGTGGCTAAAGCTTTTTTTGCGCCCTTGGCGTCCTTCGCGGCAAAAAGTTTTTGACCTTACTGCGACACACACGACCACAAAAACCATGCCCACCCCACCAAACTCGGGTACACTTTAAGCCTGTTTTCACCCCCCTTTTAGTCCGTAGGTCGGGCATTGCCCGACATGGATGATGGTGGGCAATGCCCACCCTACAAAAGATTGCCATGCTACCGCTCGCAATAACATAAAAAAGCCTGGAGCCAGAACCTGTTTTTCTCTGTGCGCTCTGTGACCTCTGTGGCAAAAAGTTTTTGACCTTACTGCGACCCACACGATCACAAAAACCATGCCCACTACACCAAACTCGGGTACACTTTAAGCCTGTTTTCACCCCCTTTTTTCGGAGCATTTGAGTGGCAGATCAACCCGGTTTTATCCATCTTAGAGTACACACCGAGTACTCGCTGGTGGATAGCGTGCTGCGGATTAAGCCATTAATGGAAGCGCTGGCCGACAACTCCATGCCGGCGGTGGCGCTGACCGACCAGAGCAACCTGTTTGCCATGGTCAAATTCACCCGCGCTGCGCTGGCCAGGGGCATCAAGCCCATTATCGGCGTCGACCTGCTGGTGCGCGGCGATGATGAACAGAGCTTGCCCTGTCGCATGGAATTGTTATGCATGAATCGAGAGGGTTATCTCAATCTCACCCAGCTAATTTCAAAGAGTTACCTCGAAGGCCAGCACGGCGGCGTGCCCATGGTGCAGTTGGCCTGGGTCGAGCAGTATGCGGAAGGTTTGATCGCCTTATCCGGTGGCCGTGAAGGTGATGTCGGGCGCGCGTTGCTGGCCGGCCAGAAAGCGCTGGCTGAAAAACGCCTCAGGCACTGGAAACAGGTATTCGCCGATCGTTATTATCTGGAATTAATCCGTACCGGGCGCGAGAACGAAGAACACTACATCGTTGAGGCAGTAGAGCTGGCTCAGCAAACCGATACCCCGGTGGTTGCCACCAATGATGTGCGCTTCCTGTCACCCGATGAATTTGATTCGCACGAAATACGGGTCTGTATTCATGATAGCCGCACGCTGGATGATCCGCGCCGCTCAAAAAATTATACCCAGCAACAATACCTGCGCACGCAACAGGAGATGCAGGAATTATTCGAGGATATCCCCGAAGCACTTGAGAACACGGTTGAAATAAGCAAACGCTGTAATCTGGTGACCCAACTGGGTAAGAGTTTTTTGCCTCAGTTCCCCATCCCCGAAGGCGAAACCACTGGCAGTTACTTCACCAAAGTATCAGAAGCCGGTCTGCTTAAAAGACTGGAAGTCCTGTTAGACAAAACGGCAAACGATTATGCCGCCCGCAAAGCTGAATACGAACATCGTCTTAAAATCGAAATTGATGTCATCACCAAAATGGGTTTCCCGGGTTACTTCCTGATTGTGGCTGACTTTATTCACTGGTCGCGGGAAAACGGCATTCCGGTCGGCCCCGGTCGTGGTTCAGGTGCAGGCTCACTGGTGGCTTATTCATTACAAATTACCGACCTGGATCCACTGGAATACGACCTGCTGTTCGAGCGTTTCCTCAACCCCGAACGTGTGTCTCTGCCGGATTTCGATATCGACTTCTGCATGGAAGGGCGTGACCGCGTTATCGATTATGTCGCGGGAAAATACGGCCGCGGCAGTGTTTCGCAAATTATTACCTACGGTACGATGGCAGCCAAGGCGGTGGTGCGAGATGTTGGTCGTGTGCTCGGCCAGCCTTATGGTTTTGTTGATCGTATCGCCAAGGCGGTGCCATTTGAAATTGGCATGACACTGACCAAAGCGCTGGAAGAATCAGACGAACTTAAAAACGCTTACGACAATGAAGACGATGTGCACGACCTGATTAACATGGCGTTGTCACTGGAAGGCCTGTCGCGTAATGCCGGTAAACACGCCGGCGGTGTGGTGATCTCACCCACGGTACTCACCGACTTCACACCGCTTTACTGCGAAGAAGGCGGGCAGAGCATTGTTACCCAGTTTGATAAAGATGATGTCGAGGCGGTGGGCCTGGTTAAATTCGATTTCCTCGGTCTGCGCACGCTAACCATTATCGACTGGGCGGTTAAACATATTAACCGCGGCCGAAAAGTTGACGAAGAACAGTTGGACATCACCCGTTTAACACTGGATGACCCCAAAGTTTTCAAATTGTTACAGGCAGCAAACACGACTGCCGTGTTCCAGCTGGAATCACGCGGCATGAAAGACCTGATCAGTCGCTTGCAACCAGACAGTTTCGAAGATGTGGTGGCACTGGTAGCATTGTTCCGGCCGGGCCCGTTGCAGTCCGGCATGGTGGACGACTTTATTAATCGTAAACACGGCCGTGCGCCGGTGGATTATTTTCACCCCGATCTGGAACACGTACTAAAACCCACTTACGGCGTTATCCTGTACCAGGAACAGGTGATGCAAATTGCGCAGGAACTTGCCGGTTACACACTCGGCGGTGCTGACATGTTACGTCGCGCCATGGGCAAGAAAAAATTTGAAGTCATGGCGGAGCAGCGAGAGTTGTTCATGAAAGGCGCAGTCGAAAGAGGCGTGAATGCAACACTGGCGACCACCATTTTTGACCTGATGGAAAAATTTGCCGGTTACGGGTTCAATAAATCACACTCAGCCGCCTACGCTTTACTTTCCTATCAAACCGCCTGGCTAAAAACACATTACCCGGCGGAATTCATGGCGGCGGTTTTATCCGCCGATATGGATAATACCGACAAAGTGGTTTTCTTTATCGAAGATTGTCACCAGCAGGAACTTGAAGTATTGCCGCCCGATATTAATCACTCGGTGTATCAATTCAGCGTGCCGGACTCCAGCACCGTGCTTTACGGTTTAGGTGCGATAAAAGGTGTCGGTGAAGCCGCACTCGAAGGCATAATCAAAGAGCGTGAGCAGGCCGGCGAGTTTGTCGACTTATACGATTTCTGCCGACGCTCTGATATGCGTAAAGTTAACCGCCGTGTGATGGAAGCGTTAATCAAAGCCGGCACACTGGATGCGCTGGGCCCGAACCGCGCCAGCCTGATGGCCAGCCTGAACAATGCCCTGCAACTGGCAGAAAAAAATCAAAGGGACGCACTCGCCGGACAGAATGACATGTTCGGTTCCATCACAGAACCCGATGCCCACGCCAACGTGCACATCATCGAAGTCAACGACTGGGATGATGAACAACGCCTGTTCAACGAAAAAGAAACCCTGGGTTTATACAGTTCACCGAATGCACACTCGCCAACGCCGCAGATTTAGCGCCGGTGGTGAATGCTAATGCGAACGGTAATGGTGGTTACCGTAGAAAAAATACCCGTGAATACCGTCTCGCCGGTTTGTTACTCAATATGCGCACAAGAAAAACCCAACGCGGTAGCACCATCGTCACCGCCGTACTCGATGATCGCACCGCACGTATCGACGTGGTGATCTATGAAGAAACCCACGCGAAGTACAGCCACCTGTTGCTCAAGGATAAATTATTAATTGTTGAAGGCCCGGTGTCGTTTGATGACTTTAATAATTCCTACCGGATTACCGCGAACGCTATTTATGATATTACCCAGGCACGTGAAAACTTTTCGCGTTGTCTTGAAATTAATATTGATAAAACCCGTGCTAACGGGGGCTGGTCGGATAATGGTGTGACTACGCAGTTGACTGATGTTTTGCAGACATACAGGGAAGGGCAGTGTCCGGTTTGTATTCAGTATATTAGTTCAACCGAAGTAACAC
>QIHT01000246.1 GCA_003229115.1 Gammaproteobacteria bacterium
TTTTCAATCTTTGCAAAAACATCAGCGGAAGCATCCTGCATGGAAAAGGTCATGATATTTTTACCTTTACAAACATCATGCCAATAACCTGCATAACTATCATCAAGATTAATCACTGCCATACCTTGATACGAGAGTCCGCCATATATTTCAGCTTTAGCGAGTGCAATATTTTCTATAGAGCCAAAACCTTCGAGATGCGCAGGCCCTACATTAGTAATCACAGCAACATCCGGTTTTGCGATATTGCTCAGGTAATCAATTTCACCTACATGGTTTGCACCCATTTCAATCACCGCGTATTTGTGATTTTCACGCAACAACAATAATGTCATCGGCAGTCCAATGTCATTATTCAGATTGCCTTCGGTGCATAACACTTCATTTTTACTAATGGCATTGATTAAAATGTTATTACACATTTCTTTAACCGTTGTTTTTCCGTTACTACCCGTTATACCAATCATTCTTGCTTCAAATTTCTGTCGCCAGTTCGCAGCCAACTGACCTAAAGCCAGGCGTGTATCGGAAACACATATCTGCGGCATGGCTATGGATTGTTGTTGACTTACCAGCGCGCCCACAGCTCCTGCATCACCTGCCTGGGTTATGTAATCATGGCCATCAAAATGATCACCTTTTATTGCAATGTACAAATTACCACTCTTAATCGTACGGGTATCTTTTGAGACCGCAGTAAACAAAACATCGCTTCCCTGAAGTTCTGCATTTAATGCATTGGCAGCCTGAGAAAGCATCATCATGCCAACACACCCAGACATTCTCTTGCTACCTGACGATCATCAAATGCGATATAGGTATCACCGACTATCTGACTGCTTTCATGCCCCTTACCTGCCAGCAGTACCACATCATTTTCTTCTGCATGATCGATGGCATAAGCAATGGCCTGCTTGCGATCAATAATAACTTTTACGTTATCTCTATCACCAAAACCCTGCACAATTTCGTCAATAATTTTTTGCGGTTCTTCGTGCCGAGGGTTATCGCTGGTAACAACAATATTATCCGCATATTGTTCAACCGCTTTTGCCATCAGCGGGCGCTTAGCCTGATCGCGATCACCGCCGCAACCAAACACGCACCATAACTGGCCCTGGAAATGTTCTTTTACCGCTTTGCATGCCGACTCCAGGCCTTTGGGCGTGTGCGCAAAATCAACAATCACAGCAGGCTTCCCGCTGACTATTATTTCCTCCATTCGCCCTGCCACCGGATGAATACTGCTGAGTCTTTTTACGGCCTCATCGAATGGAATGTTACTCACCAGTAATGTCGCCAATGAAGCCAGTACATTCGATACGTTGAACGAACCCAGCAAGCCTACGTTGAAACCACCACTACCTTTCGGGGTTTTAACGCTAAGGTGAAACCCGTTTTCTATGGCTTCAATGGTTCGTGCATGTACAATGAAATCGGCATATTGCTTCAGTGTTGAGATATCTTCGCTCACGCTATAACCCCAGACACACAATCGTTGCCTGCATTCTTCTGCCAGCTCACGACCATAATCATCATCAAGATTGATGACTGCCACTTTTAACCCTGGCATAGAGAATAATTTTCTTTTCGCTGCCGCGTAAGCTTCCAGCGTCTTGTGATAATCAAGATGGTCTTGCGAAAAATTACTGAACACAGCGGTGTCAAACAGAACAGAATTCACTCTTCCCTGATCAAGGCCGTGCGAAGACACTTCCATGACAGCGCTTGTTGCGCCTTTACTGTATATATCGGATAAACTTTGGTGAACGTTTATCGCATCAGCTGTGGTTAAACCCGTTACCTGCAAGTCGTCAATAAAACCATTACCCAACGTACCAAGAATGCCACAGCGCTCTACTTTTTCATCCAGACACTGCGCTATAAAATGCGCAATAGATGTTTTACCGTCAGTGCCGGTAACACCTATCATATTCAACATTGATGAGGGTGACTGATAAAAACGGTCGGCGATTTCACCGGTTTTCATTTTCAGGTTTTCACAACGTATGCACACGGCCTGCCTGGAAATATCGCTGACGATATCCAGACAGTTATCACACTCATCGTCCCACAACACAACCAGCGCACCTTTTTTAACTACATCTGCGGCATACAATAATCCGTGCGTTGTTAAACCCTGGCAGGCAACAAATAAATCGCCTTTATCAACTTTACGGCTATCGCTGACCACACCAGTCACTAACACATCACCATGTTGTTGCAATACTTCTGCATCCACCAGCCCTTCAAGCAAAACACCCAGTGAAATACCTGCCTGCTGGTCAATCGCTTCCATCATGCGCGTCCACCTTCCGTTGGTTTTTTCTGCTTAGCAACACCTTTCTTCACGACCAGTCTTTTGTCTGATATTTTATCCGGCGCTATATCCAGCAAACGCATAGCACCTGCCATCACTTTGCTAAATACCGGTGCAGCGACATCACCACCAAAGTGTTTGCCATTTCTAGGCTCATCAATCATCACCACCATCACCAGTTCGGGTGAATCGGCCGGTATCATGCCGGCAAATATCGACAGATAACGCTCCTCGGCATAACCCCCGGCGACAAACTTGTGCACCGTGCCGGTCTTACCTGCCACACTGTAATTGGCGACCCGTGCTAACTTGCCAGTACCTTTATCGCTCACTACTTTCTGCATCATTTTACGCACCGCTTTCGCAGTTTTAGCCGACATCACTCGCTCACCAGCAACTATCTCTTCGTTATGCAAAAAACTGCTGGGTTTAAGCATGCCGTTTGCCGCCAGTGCCGTATACGCTCGTGCAAGTTGCAAAGGCGTCACAGATAAGCCGTAACCAAAAGCCAACGAGGCCCTTGCGAAATCGTTATGCAATGCGCTAATGGATAAACGTCCGGTTGCCTCGCCGGGAAAGCCACTGCCCGTGTCCGCACCCAGACCCAACTTCTGATACATGTTCCACTGATCTTCAGCGTCCATCGCCAGTACTATTTTGCTAATACCAACGTTGCTGGATTTCTCAATCACACCACCAACATCAAGATCGCCGTAGTTACGGTGATCACGAATCATATTGCCCTGCACCTTGATATACCCGGGTGCTGTTTCAACTTTGTAATAAGGTTTCCAGCGCCCGCTTTCGAGCGCGGCGGCAATCGTCAATGGCTTCATGGTTGAACCCGGTTCAAACACATCCGTCACCGATCGGTTACGCGTAGCTTCAGGCTTCATCTGGCTTCGATCATTCACATTAAAGGAAGGCTGATTCACCATCGCCAGTACTTCACCGCTTTTAACATCAAGTACTACGGCCGAACCGGCTACTGCGTTATGTTTGAGTACGGCTGCTTTAAGGGTACGGTAGGTTAAATATTGCAACCGTTTATCCAGACTTAACATTAAAGGCTTACCCGGTTCGACCGAGCGAATCAGTTCAATATCGTCAAACGCCCTGCCCAAACGATCTCGAATCACCCGCTTCTTACCCTGCTCGCCTTTTAGCCAGGTATTGAACGCCAGCTCCATACCTTCCTGACCGTTATCATCAATATCGGCGAAACCAACCACATGCGCTGCCACTTCACCCGTCGGGTAATAACGCCGATATTCATTTTGCAGGGCAACACCGGGTATCGAAAGATCCATCACGCGTTGCGCTAACTCGGGTGAAGCGTGACGCTTCAAATACATAAATTCACGTTTCTGATTATCAAGAATTTTTTTCTGCAAACTTGCAGCATCCAACCGCAAAACTTTTGCCAGTTGAGGGATGCGATCAAGCACTACGATAAGCTCTTTGGGATTTAGCCAGATACTGCTCACCGGCGTACTCACTGCGAAGGGTTCGCCGTGTCTGTCAACAATCTGGCCCCGGTGTGCAGGAATCGACACCACGCGCAACTGTCTTGCATCACCCTGTTTCTCAAAAAATTCGCTATGCAATACCTGCATGTCCAGTGCCCGCCCCACAAGCACCAATACCACCATAAGAAATACAAAAAGCACCGACAACCGGCGCCAGGGTGTCAATGGTTTTCCTACAACTTTTATATTTTTGTGTTTCACTTTTTTATTTTCACGGCTCTATAAATACAACTTCACCAGGTTCGGGCGTCACCATGGATAAACGGGTACGTGCAACTCGCTCGATACGTCCATGACCAGACCAGGCACTTTGCTCGAGTTGCAACTGACCCCATTCAGTATTCAAATCATCCACCTGGTATTTGAGCTGCTGCAATTCGACAAACAATTTTCTGCTCTGGTGCTTGGAATAAACCAGCATGATGGCCGAAGCCAGAACCAGAACAAATAACAGCGTTAGTATGACTAATATGCGTTGTCGCTCACTCATCGGATTTTCTCCAGTACGCGCAAACGTGCACTTCTGGCTCTCGGGTTATTTTTTATTTCAACTTCACTCGCCACACGCGGCTTACCCATCAACCGATATGGCGGTGCTTTATCTTTATCAATAATCGGCAAACCCGCAGGCAATTTTGGGCGACTCGAAATATCACGCATGAACCGTTTCACCATTCGGTCTTCCAGCGAATGAAAACTAATCACTGCAAGCCGACCTGTCATTGCCAAAATATCTGCCGCACCCTGCAGTCCTTGCTCAACCGCCTGTAACTCCTGATTAATATAAATACGTATCGCCTGAAAACTTCGGGTCGCCGGATGCTTGTGCTTTTCTTTAACCGGCACCGCATCGGCGATAATTTCTGCCAGCTCACCGGTTTCACTAATTTCCTTACTCTCTCTGGCTTCGACAATTGCAGTAGCGATTCGCTTTGCGAATCGCTCCTCACCGTAGCGCCTGAGTACATTGACCAGATCGTAAAATTCAACCTTTGCCAGCCATTGCATCGCTGACTCACCGCGGCTGGTATCCATGCGCATATCCAGAGGGCCAGAGCGCAGAAAGCTGAAGCCTCTTTCGGCGTCATCCAGTTGCGGCGATGACACACCCAGATCCATCAACACACCATCAATGCGATGCTCTAACCCCTGTTCAACAATCACGCTTTTCACCTGACTGAAGTTGCAATGTACAAATTCGATTCGCGCTTCATCCGCAAACTGGCGGTGCCCATGGTTTATGGCCTCGATATCCTGATCAAAAGCCAGCACACGCCCTTCATTATCCAGACGGTCGAGGATTGCACTGCTATGACCTCCCCGCCCAAAAGTCGCATCGAGATAAATGCCTGTCGGTTTGATAGCAAGCGCTTCCAGCACTTCATCCAGCAGTACCGGTTGATGGCTAAATGTCTCAGCCATAGCGGCTAAAGCGACAAATCTTCTAGCGACGAATGCAACTCACTTTCATCGCCCTGCACGCTTTCTATCCACGTCTCCTGGTTATCATTCCAGGTGGTTTCATCCCAAATCTCGAATTTTTTACCTTGCCCGATAAGCACAATTTTCTTTGCTAAGTTCGCAAAATCCCGTAATGTGGTGGGCAAGAGGATTCTGCCCTGGCCATCCATTTCACATTCGGTGGCATGGCCAATGAGCAGACGTTGTAACAACCTGGCCTGTTTATTCAGCGCAGGTAACTCAACCAATTTGGCTTCAATAATTTCCCACTCAGGCAGGGGGTAAACCAGCAGGCAATGGTCAGGATCAACCGTCACCACCAAACGACCACCACAAGCTTCCAGCAACCGGTCACGGTAGCGAGAAGGCATGGCCATTCTGCCTTTAGCGTCGAGCGCTAGATTATTGATTCCACGAAAACTCATTTTATTATTATTCAGCTTTACCCACTTTTACCCACTTTTCCCCACACAACGACACTATAGGTAGTGAGGGGCGTGACTGTCAAGCAATTTTGTGGCTTCTAAACAACAAAAAATGCTTTATCTCACAGCAACTTAGGTGAAATTATGAGGGGTGCTTCTAGGGGGTAAAAATAGACTTTTTTAAATCATCAGCTTGGTGAATAAAGCTAACAAACTACTTTAAGTTTGGATGTATTTGGCGTGTTTGGTCAAATCTGGTGGGGAGTCGAATGCTTAAGGGTAGACGCCCAAATAGGCAGACTGGCTGTAAACGCAGAGGGCGCAGAGACGCGGAGGCCGCAGAGGTTTTTTTGGTTTTTGGGCTTGTAGACCTTACCCTGAATTGGTGGTTTCTCTGCGTTCTCCGCGCCCTCTGCGTTAAAAGCGAACTGACTTGAGGTGGAGTCCCGCTAAAAGCACGCGGGAATGACGATAGTAAATAATTACTTTCTAGATCCCCTATTTTTATCCCACCATAAAAAGACCTGTTAAGCGGTCATTCAAATTGATTTCTCATCTAAAAAGACCTATAATTCAGTCTATTAAGCAGTCTTTTGGAGAACATCATGGTTCAAACAGTATTAGCCGATGTAACAACCAGTATTTCAGAGTTAAAGAAAAACCCTATGGCCGTTGTAGAACAAGGCAAAGGGTTTCCTGTGGCTGTTTTAAATCGTAATCGGCCTGCTTTTTACTGTGTTCCCGCTGAAGCGTATGAACTATTGATGGATAAGCTGGAAGATATAGAGCTAGCTGCACTTGTTGAAGCCAGAAAAGACCAGGCTGAAATTTCTGTCGACATAAATGACTTATAAGCTGGTATTTAAAACTGACGCACTTAAAGAATGGAACTCGCTGGATAATCCCACGCGCGAACAATTTAAAAAGAAACTCGAAAAGAGACTCGTAAATCCACACGTTAAATCCTCAAAACTTTCAGGCATGAAAGACTGCTACAAAATAAAACTACGTAGCAGTGGTTTTCGTATAGTTTATGAAGTACGCGATAATGAAATGGTCGTGTCAGTGGTTGCCGTAGGTAAGCGCGAAAGAAATCGAGTGTATAAGGCCGCCATTAAACGCGTCTAAGTTATATTAGAAGCAAGTACTCTGACCCTAATGGCACTTGCCTAAGTGTCAGAAGAGCAAAATTGCGTCATTGCGAACGCAGAGCTCGCAAGGTTTTTTTTCGACTTTTAAGCTTGTAGCCCTTACCTGAATGGGTGCGCTCTCAGCGCCTCTGCGTTAAAAACGAGTCCGATAAAACATCGCAACTAAACCCCGTAGGTTGGGTTAGGCGTTTTTTGCCGTAACCCAACAATGTTAAATACGGGATTATGACAATGTTTGAGGGCTTGCTGTAAACACAGAAATCGCAAAGATTTTTTTCTACTTTTTGGCTTGAAGACCTTACCTGAATTGGCGGTTTCTCTGCGTTCTCAGCGCCTCTGCGGCCTCTGCGTTAAAAGCAGGCAAATAAACATGTGCAAAAAAAGTGGGAGTTGGCCGATAAGCCGGGTTCTGTCGTGAACAGTCATTCATCTGGGATGTGCGTCACCGCACACCTCAAGCAACCTACCCGGGAACAGTGCGGACCACACATAATGTTCCCCTATTTGGTCTTGCTCCGAGTGGGGTTTACCTAGCCGCGTCTGTTACCAGAACACGCGGTGCGCTCTTACCGCACCATTTCACCCTTACCTTTCGGCGGTTTATTTTCTGCTGCACTTTCCGTAGGCTCACGCCCCCCAGGCGTTACCTGGCACTCTGTCCTGTGGAGCCCGGACTTTCCTCCCTGAATGCAAGATTCAGAGCGACTGTCTGGCCAACTCCCGAGGCTAATATAACAGACTATGCACCGTCAGTTCATCACCGCTACGTCTAAAAAACTTGCCCAGTACGCGGTTGAGCCCATGTGTGCGCGGCAGCCCTTTGAATACGCTACGTTTGCGCGCATCAAGTTTTGCAATGGCCCGCTTCAACTGTTCGTGTTCATCATCGATTTTGCAACCGTGATTGAGCGCATCAATCGCACGTTTTCGGTTTGAACAATGCCACTCGGCACAGGCCAGATATAAAAAAACATCGCCGTCGAGCACCTCACTGCTGGCCGCATCCCGGCATAACAAAAGCCCGTTTCTGTTTGAGGTCAGCACCTGCGACAAGCCCAGACTGGCCAATACGTTATTGTATTGCTCGTCGTG
>QIHT01000026.1 GCA_003229115.1 Gammaproteobacteria bacterium
GGCAATGCCCGACCTACAGGCTATTAATAGAGGTGCCCTTAAGCCAATGCCATTATGATCATCGATGATTTTATAATTAATGCTTTACTGGCTGGCCTGGGTCTTGCTCTGGTCGCAGGCCCATTAGGCTGTGTGGTTATCTGGCGTCGCATGGCCTACTTCGGCGATACTCTGGCACACTCGGCCTTGTTGGGTGTGGCACTGGCGGTGAGCGTGGATGTTATGCCTGTTTTTGGCATTGCCATTACCGGCGTGGGTATCGCAGCTCTGCTGTTCTGGTTAGAAAAAAATCGTGAGTTTTCCACCGATACATTGCTGGGTATTTTATCGCACAGCGCTTTAGCTTTAGGTTTGATTGTAATTTCTATAGCGCAGACACGAGGCTCCGGTATTGACCTGATGGCATATTTGTTTGGCGATATTCTGGCAGTTAGTCACAATGAGCTTATCTGGATTTATATTAGTGCAGCGATCATTCTTTCTCTGTTTGCCTGGTTGTGGCGACCACTGTTATCGATTTCAGTGCATGAAGAGCTGGCAAGAACCGACGGTGTTTCTGTTTCAAGAACGCGTTTTATTTTTATGTTACTGCTGGCACTCACCATTGCAGTGGCGATTAAAGTGGTGGGTATTTTGCTGATTACAGCTTTGTTGATTATCCCGGCAGCGAGCGCCCGATTGTTTTCGTCTTCGCCCATGCAAATGGTATTATTAGCTATGGTGTTTGCGGTACTTGCGGTGTTGTTCGGTCTCGGTGGCTCTTTTTACTGGGATATACCCACGGGGCCGGCCATCGTAGTGGCGGCGGCGGCACTGTTTTTTGTTGCACAATTCAGAGGTTCCTTAAGTAGTAACTCAGCATGTGCTGACACTTGAAAATCGTGTTTGGCCAATCATTTAAGAAATCTGAGCGAGGTTGCAGGTTGATGTGGTTTCGGAGTAATAAATGAAAAATGTAAAATCCAGCTTAAGGAAGCAGGCGTTTGAATCCATCTATGATGAAAGTTATTGGGGAGATGAGGTTAAGTCGGGAGCTGGGTCAACGCTGGAAGCCACCAGGGTTACACGTGAAATAGTGTTAAAGATAATAAACGAATACGAAATAAAAAGTGTAGTTGATGTTGCCTGTGGAGATCTTACCTGGATGCCGCTGGTACTGAATGAGTTAAGGGGCGCAGTGAAGTACACGGGATGTGACATAGTGGAGAGCCTGGTAGTTCAACATAAAAGAAACCACCCCCAATATAATTTCCAGACTCTGGATATTGTCGAAGAAACAATACCCGAAGGTGAATTAATAATTTGCCGTGAAGTTCTTCAACACTTGCCTGTGAAAGATATTAAAAGAGCTTTACATAACTTCTCTGTTAGCGGGTCGAAATATTTACTGGCTACAATACATCCTCGTCGGTTCGGTTTTCGAAACAGGAGGAATATACGCCCCGGCAGGTGTAGAGACAGAAATTTAATGATGCCACCGTTTAATCTGCCAAATCCGCTGGTGATTTATTCAGAGCAATATAAAGATAATGACAAGTTTATTGGTTTATGGAAATTACCTTTCTAATTCAAATGTAGTTTTATAAATGTTCGTATTTGTTCAGCTGACAACCTGCTTCATTCAGAATTAATCAGAGGTTTCCTGGTTATAAAACTACTGAGCTGACAAATAGCCCTATGTTTGCTGGACAAATAAATGGGCGGGCTCGATTCCGAATGCCTGTGCAAATAAAAAAATATTTTCCACCAATGAACGCAATTAAAATATTTTACAGATAGAAACTTTCGTCCGCGAAAAAAAACATTTTTGGTTTTAAGCTTTCGGATTCCCTGCGTTTTTCGCGGATAAATGTTTACAGGTTTTGTTTGCGTTAATTGGTATAAGAATTTACCCAGATTAATCCGTTTGTTTAAAACATTCATGCCAAACGCCGTTTAATTAATGCATTTACTTTTTCTTCGGCATGCCGAGTTAATTCGTTACGGGTTTTACCGGATGATGGGTATGGTTCAAGGAAATGCAGTTCTGCAACCAGCGCGGGTGCTTTTAACAGGTTTAAGAATGATTGTCCCATGCTCATGTCGTCCAGGAACAGGGCGGACGGGTGTGTACGATGACCATTGGCTGACGGGTAAACAACGGCAACCGGCTGGATTTTACAATTGGCGTCGATAGCGCTTTGTACCAGTCGGCTGTGGAAGCGGACATGGCTGCCGTCTTTGGTGGTGCCTTCAGCGAATAACACCACGTGCTGGTGATCGGTGAGCGTATCGGCCATGGTTTTGATGGTATCTGTGTTGGCGGTTTTACCACCGCGCTCGATGTACAGGGTGCCGGCACGCGTAGCCAGCCAGCCGACGACGGGCATGTGTTTAACCTCGATTTTTGCGAGAAACCGAACCGGTAATATATTGCCGAAGGCGATGATGTCAAACCATGATATGTGGTTTGCAATGATCAAGCTGGCATCTTCACAGGGTGTACCAAAGACATGGACGGGTATGCCTAATGCGGCCGCCATTCTTCGGTGCCACCAGCGGGTGATTTTGTTGCTGGTTGAATCTCGAGTCATATGACCGCGTTGAAATAAAACGGTGAGTAAACTACCAGCGATAAATGCAAAACACAGGCGAATGCTGCGAATAAAAATTCTCAGTGCAAGCATGCTTGGTTAGCTAATACGCATTGATAAATCGATAGCGGCAATATCTTTAGTGAGCGCACCTGTTGATATGAAATCGACGCCGGTAGCTGCGATTTCCTGAATATTATCGAGTGTGACTCCGCCGGAAGCTTCCAGTGGAACTTTGCCACCACACATTTTTACAGCTTCAGTCAGTTTCTGAATATCGAAGTTATCAAGTAGAACTCTATCTACGCCCGCATCCAGTGCCTGTTGCAGTTCATTAATGCTCTCTACCTCAATTTCAATGGGCATTGCAGGATTGCGGAAGCGCGCTTCGTCGATGGCTTTTTTAATGCCATTACAGGCCGCGATATGGTTCTCTTTAATCAGAATGGCATCGTAGAGTCCCATGCGATGATTCTGGCAACCACCACAGGAGACAGCATATTTTTGCGCGATGCGTAAGCCCGGGATGGTTTTTCGGGTATCCAGAACAGTCGCGTGTGTACCCGACACGGCCTCTGCGTAGCTGGCTGCGCGCGTGGCAGTGGCTGACAGGGTTTGCAGAAAATTTAGTGCGGTTCTTTCACCGCTGAGGATAGAGCGCGCGGAACCACTCAAGCTGCAGACAGACTGGTTGGCTTCGATGCTGTCGCCATCTTCGGCCAGCCATTCGACCAGAACTTCGCTATCAATTTGACGAAATACTTCTTCAAACCAGTCCATGCCACACAGTACGCACGGTTCCCGGCTGATAACGATGGCGATGGTAATGTCTTCTTCGGGGATAAGTTGAGCAGTTATATCGCCATCACCCATATCTTCCCTGAGAGAAAAATTTACAACTTCTTCAATCGTGCTCTGCGGAACACTTAAAGTAGGTCTCGACATAGTTTACGTAAAATTTTTATGTAGTACTTTGGATTTACGCTGATAGTTGTACAACCACTGTTTTTTTACAGGTAGCTTGTCTGCAGGAATTTCTTCAAAGCCGCGCTCAAGAAACCAGTGTACTGTTTGCGTGGTCAGCGTAAATAAATGTTCGATGTGTTGTTTGCGTGCTTGCCATTCGATGTGTTGCATCAGTTCATCGCCACGTCCACGTGCCTGGTAATTCGGATCGACAGCAAGACAGGCAAGTTCGGCTGATTTTTCTTCCGGAAATAAAAACAATGCAGCGCAGGATATAATCATGCCGTCTCTTTCGATGACGGTAAAGTTTTTTATATCCAGTTCGAGTTGTTCGCGTGAGCGTTTAACCAGAACGCCCTGTTCTTCCAGCGGAACAATGAGTGCCATGATGCCGCCGATGTCATCGATAGTGGCGGTGCGCAGTCCTTCATAATTGTCCGCAGTGACCAGCGTGCCAACACCATCACGTGTGTAGAGCTCGAGCAACAGGGCACCATTCGTATTACGGCTGATTAAATGTGAACGCGTGACACCACCACGGCAGGCTTTTGCTGCATTGCTTAAATGTGACTGGGTATCACGACTGGCCTGGCTGCGATCGCCGTATGTTTTCTGCCAGCTTTCGGCCTGCGGCAGATT
The DNA here is from genome assembly GCA_003229115.1 of Gammaproteobacteria bacterium. Classification (GTDB taxonomy): domain Bacteria; phylum Pseudomonadota; class Gammaproteobacteria; order SZUA-229; family SZUA-229; genus SZUA-116. Next base: position 4,179 of record QIHT01000026.1, read on the forward strand.
AAGTTGTTGCAACAGGGATTTCTCCTTATCCATGACGCCGTTATTTTCCATGATAAAAATCAGCTTGTCGGCTTTTAGCGCGATGGCGGTTTCAGTGGCAATGTCTTCGGCGCGTAAATTAAAGGTTTCACCGGTGGGCGAGTAACCCACGGGAGAAATCAGCACCACATTGTTTTGATCTAACTGGTCATCAATCGCATCGGCGTTAACTTTTCTGACATTACCTGTCTGGCAAAAATCGATGCCATCACGCACACCATAAGGTTGTGAGGTAATAAAGTTGCCGGAAATGACACTAATGGCAGCGCCAGCCATAGGTGTATTGGGTAAGCCCATGGATAGTTGTGACTCAATCGCCATACGCACCTGTCCAATAGCCTGCGCCACCACGGGCATCGCCTCAGTCGTGGTGATGCGCAGACCATCAGCAAATTCAGTTTTTAGTTTGAGCGTTTTTAGCTGGTTATCAATTTGCGGGCGAGCGCCGTGTACCAGCACCAGGCGTACACCGAGGCTGCGCAGCAGCGCGATATCGTGAATCAGGTGAGCAAAACCGTCATGATCTACCGCTTCACCACCAAACAGGATGACAAAGGTGCTGCCACGGTGTTGATGGATATAGGGCGCAGACGCGCGAAACCAGTCAACATGGTTTTGTTCCGATTTAATGGTGTTATTTGGCTTTTTTTTCAAGACAGCGTTTCCTATAGACCGTGGTTAGATTGTAATATACGTTCCTCCAGTTAGCGATACATAAGATAAACAGGATATAACCCATGGCAAACAAAGATAAACGTAAATATTCTTCCATCATCGTCGATGGTGTTGCGCAAGCACCGAGTCGAGCCATGCTTCATGCGGTCGGTTTTGAGGATGAGGATTTCAAAAAGTCGCAGGTGGGTATCGCATCAACCTGGAGCATGGTCACACCCTGCAATATGCACATCAATAAGCTGGCCGATAATGCCGCAGAAGGGGTTGATGCGGTGGGCGGCAAAGCGGTGATTTTCAATACCATCACGGTGTCGGACGGCATTTCCATGGGCACCCCGGGCATGCGTTACTCGCTGGTTTCACGCGAAGTGATTGCCGATTCCATAGAAACGGTCACCAGCGCCCAGGGCTTTGACGCTCTGGTGACCATAGGTGGTTGTGACAAGAACATGCCGGGATGCCTTATTGCGATGGCACGTTTGAATCGCCCCTCGATTTTTGTTTATGGCGGCACCATCAAGCCGGGTGCCAAACGTCGTGATATTGTTTCCGTGTTTGAAGCCGTGGGCGGTGTTGCTGGCGGCACGGTTTCTGAAGCCGAGTTAAAAGAAGTGGAAGAAACCGCCATTCCCGGGCCGGGTTCCTGCGGTGGCATGTACACCGCCAATACCATGGCCTCCGCGATTGAGGCGCTGGGCATGAGCTTGCCCAACAGTTCTGCGCAGGAAGCGGTCTCTGAAGACAAGAGAAATGATTGTTATCGCGCCGGTGAGGCGGTGCTGGAACTCATCAGGCAGGACATCAAGCCGAGCGATATTATGACGCGCAAAGCTTTTGAAAATGCCATTACGGTGGTTATCGCGCTCGGTGGTTCGACCAATGCGGTATTACATTTGCTGGCCATGGCGCACTCCGCCAACGTGAAACTGGAGCTGGATGATTTCACCCGTGTCGGTGCCAGGGTGCCATTGCTGGCCGATGTTAAACCCAGCGGCAAATACCTGATGTCAGAACTCATTGCTATTGGTGGTATTCAGCCGCTGATGAAAATTTTGCTCGACGCCGGTTTGTTGCACGGCGATTGCATGACGGTCACCGGCAAAACCATGGCTGAGAACCTGGCTGGCGTAACACCGTATCCTGCCGACCAGGACATTGTGCGTCCGCTGGATAATCCAATAAAGAAAGACAGTCACCTGGTCATCCTGTACGGCAACCTGGCGCCCACCGGCGCGGTGGCAAAAATCACCGGTAAAGAAGGCCTTAGTTTTACGGGTAGTGCCCGGGTTTTCGAATCAGAAGAGACTGCACTGGCAGCGGTACTGGATGATACCGTGGTCAAAGGCGATGTCATCGTGATTCGTCACGAAGGCCCGGTCGGTGGCCCGGGTATGCGAGAAATGTTGAGTCCCACCGGTGCCATCATGGGCAAAGGCATGGGCAAGGATGTCGCGTTGATTACCGATGGACGTTTTTCCGGCGGTAGCCATGGTTTTGTTGTTGGCCACGTCACACCCGAAGCTGCGGTAGGTGGTCCTATCGCGATTATCAAAGACGGTGACTCCATCACCATTGATGCCGAGTCGAAACAACTCAAACTGGATATTTCGCAGCAGGAGATTGACCAGCGCCTGTCTCAATGGACAGAGCCTGAGCTTAAGGAGAAGCGAGGCACACTGGCCAAGTACGCAAAACTCGTTTGTTCGGCTTCAGAAGGTGCGGTGACGGATAAGTTTTGATAGTAATTGCCGGGAACGGCTAGCGCCTTATCCCGGCCTACGATGGCTTGATGTAGGCCTGCATAAGCGAAGCGTTGCAGGCAATCGTTGTTTTACCAGTAACGACAACTGTATTTCTTTTTTATTTTGCATTACGAAGACCAGTTGCATTTCACGTAATTCATATAAACAGGCCGCACCTGTTAAATGAGTGTTTGTCAGGCAGTTGCTGTGGTGGGTAATGATTCGTTGCCAAGTAGCTCGATGAACTCATTGAAAGGCACCGGGCGTGAATAGAGGTATCCCTGTCCATAGTCACAGCCAAAGTTGTTTAATTGTTCACCCTCGGCACTATTTTCAATGCCTTCAGCAATAGTTTTCATATTCAGGTTGCGGGCGAGAAAAGACAAAGTGCGTACGATTTCCATGCTACGTTTATTGTTGAACATCTCGATGACAAATGATCTGTCGATTTTAAGGGTGTCTATTGGAAATCTGTGCAGATAACTAAAGCTTGAATAACCGGTTCCGAAATCATCAATAGCAATACTAAAGCCTGCATCTTTTAATTTGTTCAGGGCTGTTTCGGCGATTTCCGGATTCAACATCAAAACACTTTCGGTTATTTCAAACTTTATACATTGGTTCGGGATGTTTGCGGCTTTAACGGCTTCTTTGATATCATGAACAAAAGAGGGCGACTCAAATGGTCGGGTAGAGAGGTTAATGCTCATGTATATGTCTCTGAGTTTCCTGAATTCATGGGCGGCGTTACATGACTGCCGGGTTATCCAGTTTCCCAGAGGAATAATCAGCCCGGTTTTTTCGGCGAGACCTATAAACTCATCATGTGAGACAAAACCGTAAGCTGAGCTGTTCCATCTGATGAGGGCTTCACAACCGGCAATGTTTCCGGTGGCGATATCAACGATGGGCTGGTAATACATTTCGAATTCTTTATCCAGTAGTGCCTGCTTCAGGTTGTTTTCTTTCGTGATATTGTCGGCTGTTGAAACGACATCTTTGTAAATATAATTTCGCTTCTGCGTGGCGGTTTGCTTGCGTTTACTGATGGCTGCTTTCATATCACCCGAGAGTTTGAAAATGGGTAGAAGCAAAATGCGGAATATACTTTTTTGCCTGTTTTTTTCCTCTTCGGCAATATTGGCGGCTACATTCATCAGCCGAGCATGAATGTCACGGTATCTTTCCAGAACCACCTGAAGTAATAAACGTACTGTAGGGTCAGATTGTTGAATTTTTTGTTCAAATAAACTACCCCGCAGCAAGCTGACGGGGTATTAATTGTAGGTGCGACTAAATCGCCAGCAGCGATTTGAACGAAGCCCCGAAGGGGTG
>QIHT01000031.1 GCA_003229115.1 Gammaproteobacteria bacterium
TTATGTTGACCATGGTTTTGTCGATGAAGGCAAGGAAAACAAAAAACAGGTTGTTTTGCATTTTTGTAACTTTGATTTCCTGTTTGAAGCGCTGGCGATTGACCCTCGGGTGGGTATGTTTTTGCCGTGCCGTGTCACCGTGGTGGAGCGGGATGGAAAGATTCAGATAATGACGATTAACCCTTTGCGATTAAGTAAGATTTTTAATAATGATGAACTGGATGATGCCTGCAAGGAAATGACGACCATCTATGAAACTATTCTCGAGGATGCGGTGTTATGAGCAGGTGTTTAAGAGGTATTTTGTCGCTTTGTCTGTTTGTCGGTACCAATGCATTCGCAGCCGATTTAATAATGGTGCGTACATCACTGGGTTTTCCAGAAGCGATGTTGAGTCTGCAAACTTCCGTAAAGGAACACGGTTACAAAGTTGCTCGCGTACAACGTATCGATATTGGACTGACAGGTATGGGTTATAAAACCGACAAGTACCGTGTTGTTTTTGTGGGCAAGACGGATGAGATAAAATATCTTGTTAACAAGTACCCCCAGCTAATTCCCTATCTTCCGCCCAAGGTTTCGATATTTGCAGAGGGCAGTGATACCGTGCTGGTTACCGCTAATCCCCAGCTTTATTCGAAGATGGTTGATAATCAGGATCGAATGATTTTCGATCACTGGGAGAGTGATATTTATTCAGTTTTTGATGATGTCATGAAGGCGGAGTAGAAATTTATTAATCACTGTGGGTGTAATACCCCGTGGCTTGCCACCTACAATTAATACCCCGTCAGCTTGCTGCGGGGTAGTTTATTCTCCGTCTAGTACCTTGTTTTGCATCGCTGTCAGATATTCGTCCATTTCTTCTTCATTTTTGAACACGTTCATGCCGTCAAGCGCTTTAATGATGTCGAATACTTTTTTGATTTGCGGTTGAAGGTTTACCAGTAGAAATTTTCCATTTCGACTGTCCATGAGTTTTTTTGCTTTGAAAATAACGCGCAAGCCAGCACTGCTGAGAAACTCGAGTTGTTTAAAGTTAAGAACAAATGCCTGAACATTTGAGCCGATTTCAGTATTGATTGCTTCTTGCAGTTGAGGCGCTGTATTAGAGTCCAGGCTGCCCGTCATTGAGATGCGTTTTTCGGATGCATGATTAGACGTTACATCAATTTTTAGTGACATGTGATTTCTCCGGTAAGCCTCGAATATATTCTAGCCATTATAGTGTTTTGTGATGGTAAGTACATTGCGATTATCAATTCGTTGGTATTTTCGGGTGCTGGTGAGTGATTTTATAATTGGCATGCCCATTCCGCCTTCGTGCAAATCCTTTTCATCAGTATTATTAGCTGATTCCAGGGGGTTACACGCGGGTGCTTCATCGATGAAACTAACTTCAATAGTTCTGTTATTTGCTGAAATTATTATTTCAATTTTTTGATCAGGTACCTTGTTATAAGCGTGGTTGATAATATTTGCAATAATTTCCTCGGCTATCAATTTCAGGTCGTGAAGCGTTTCATCTGACATATCGTGTGAGACTGTGAAGTCTTCCAGAAATTCGTAAAGCTTTGGACATTCATTGCACGAACTGGTGAGTAACAAGTTTTGTGATATGGGCGTTGAACGACCTTTCCCGTAAAAAATAACCATCAGGGTGATATCATCGGACTGTTCGCTAACATCAGCGAACTGATCAACATCGGACATAATCCTGGTACCGAGGTGGCCAGCATTGCTGGATGCTTCATGGCCCACGAAATCAATCAGGCGTTCTTCTGAATATTGCTCGCCGCTGGAGTTAAAAGCTTCAGAAATGCCGTCGGTGTACATGACCAGCGCGGTATTTTTTTCCAGTTGTACTGAAACATCCGGATAGGTCACGCCTTCCATTAAACCCAATGCGGTAGCGCCGTCAATCACAAGTTCTTCTGTAGAGTCAGCCGTTTTTTGTATCGGGTACATGTGCCCGGCATTTGCCATAACAAGTTTGCCGCTTGATACATCCAGCACGCCGCATAGAGTAGTAACGAACATACAGGCATCGTTATTCTCGACCAGTAAATCATTCATCATTGTTAGTGATTGGCCGGGGCTTAGTTTATCTTTGAGTGCGCGGGTATAAAGCGTCACGGTTTTGGCCATAAATAATGCAGCGGGTACGCCTTTATCAGATACATCACCGATAATGAAATCAAGTCGTCCATCTTCTGATAACTGAAAATAGTACAAATCACCACCGACAGACCTGGCAGGACGTAACAATGAATATAACTGGTGGTCGCCGGCATTCACGCTAATGTTGCCACCACCGGGCACCATCGACATCTGTATATCTTTGGCGATTTGGATTTCACTTTCCAGTTTTTGCCGTTTTGCCGTGCTTTCCTGAAGCTCTTCGATGTAATTTTTCAATGCATCACGCATGTCACTGAAGTCGGTAGTGAGTGAACCGATTTCATCATTGCGTTGTGGTTTGGGCATAGCTGTCTCGAGGTTGCCGGTGCCGATATCTTTTGTTGCGCGTGCCAGTTGTGACAGTGGTTTTGTGAAATACCGTGTGATGAAAACGACGACAAATAATGAAACCAGCAAGCCTGTGAGGGCAATGATAGAGATTTTAGCGGTCAGATCATTGACTTTTGAAAGCAGCTCCTGTTCAGGCACCAGGGTGATAATTTTCCAGCCGGTTTTACTGAGTGATTCTATGGCAATCCAGCAATACCCGCCCGGGTAGCTACAGGGGATGTGCGAGTAAACGGTTGAGTCTGATGATTTACTGTCCTGATATTGGGCCCATTTTTGTTCTGCCGTTTTTCCACGTATCTGTGATTTCAGCGGTTGCATTATGGCTGATTCATCCGGGTGAGCAATAATAATGTCGTTACTGGAAACAATGAGCCCAAGACCGGCGCCACTAACATTAATTTTTTTAACGATTTTAATGAGCTGACGGAGCTTGATATCTGCTGTGGCTACGCCCGCGAATTTTTTATCAGGCCCGGTTTGTATGGGTGTTGAATAAGTTGTCATCAGAACATTGCCACCGCCTGTATCCTTATAGGGTTCTGACCAGACAGGCTGGTTAAGGCTTTTTGGTTTGGTGTACCAGTCCCATTTCAGGTATTGATAATCATCAGCTGCCAGGTCTGCATATTCGAGTGAGCCGTTTTTTCGGTAGTAATAGGGGGAAAACTCGCCTTCGTCTTTGTGTAAGGTATTTGGCTCCAGTGCAACCGCCATGCCGAAGATGTCGTGGTTTTTTTCAAGGAATGATTTAATAACCAGATGGGTTTGCCGGCCTTTGATGCCTGTATTCGCAATAATGGAACTCAGTGAATCCGTATTGGTTGCAATGGTATTGAGGATGGTTTCGACTTCACGCGCTGCAGATGTTGCCTCTGATTCAGCCATATCTTCAATGTGTGACTTCAGCAGGCTCTGCGACAGGAAGTAATTGGTGCTGAGCACACCAATAAAAACAAGCGCACCCAGAAATGCTATCCAGAAGCTGAGGCGAGAGGCAAGACTGCGGTAATTTTTGGCCTTCATAGTACCGTCATTCGTAGGTAAACAGGTCAGGTGTGTCAGCGATTGTACAGTTTCATTATGTCATGTACAGCATAGCTGGTATGTGCGCCTGTGCTGAAGGCGTATTGAGAATATCGTCATACTTTGTTAGTGTTCGCATCCTGCAGGCGCGTAGCTCAGCTGGTTAGAGCGCTACCTCGACATGGTAGATGTCCCCAGTTCGAATCTGGGCGTGCCTACCAATTTAGGTTCTAGGGGCTAGGTTCTAGTATCTAGGAAAAACTTAAACAAATAGTGACCTGGTATCTGGATACCAGATACTGATTAACAACATGCGGTCTCTCGTATTGATCGCCACTGGAGAAAAGATATGCCCGTTATTACCCTTCCTGATGGTTCCCAACGTGAATTTGATAATGCTGTCACCGTTATGGCGGTTGCGGAAGATATTGGTCCGGGTCTTGCTAAAGCCACACTGGCGGGGCGAGTTAATGGTGATCTGGTTGATGCCTCGCATCTTATCGAAGCCGATGCCGAAGTTGCTATTATTACCAATAAAAGTGAAGAAGCGCTGGAATTGATGCGACATGATGGTGCTCATGTGATGGCGCAGGCGGTGCAGGAACTTTTTCCCGGTACCCAGGTGACCATAGGCCCGGCGATTGAAAACGGTTTTTATTATGACTTTGCACCCGATGAGCCTTTCCACGAGGATGACCTGAAAACGATTGAAGAGCGCATGCACGAAATCGTGAAGCGTGATTTACCGATTGAACGCGAAGTCATGGATCGTGCTGCAGCCATCAAGGTTTTCGGCGAGCTTGGCGAGAAGTACAAAGTCGAGATTATCGAGGACATTATCCCTGAAGATGAAGAAGTTTCGATTTATCGTCAGGGTGACTGGTTTGATGTTTGTCGTGGCCCGCACTTGCCCAGCACCGGCAAACTCGGCAAAGGCTTCAAGTTAATGAAGCTGGCAGGTGCCTACTGGCGTGGTGATTCGAACAATGAAATGTTGCAACGTATTTATGGCACCGCGTGGCCCGATAAAAAACAGCTCAAACAATATTTGCATCAGTTAGAAGAAGCCGAAAAACGTGATCATCGCAAAATAGCTAAAAAACTGGGTCTGTTCCATTCACAGGAAGAAGCACCGGGTATGATTTTCTGGCACGACAAGGGTTGGTCGATTTACCTGACGGTGGTGGATTATATTCGCCAGAAATTGCGCATGAAGGGTTACCAGGAAATCCACACGCCTTCGATTGTTGACCGCACATTGTGGGAAAAATCCGGTCACTGGGACAAGTTTGGCGACATGATGTTTACCACGCATTCCGAGAACAGGGATTACGCGGTCAAACCCATGAACTGTCCCTGCCATGTTCAGGTATTTAACCAGGGATTGAAAAGCTATCGCGATTTACCGCTTCGATTAGCTGAATTTGGTTCCTGCCACCGTAATGAACCTTCAGGCACGTTGCATGGGTTAATGCGAGTACGCAACTTTGTGCAGGACGATGCGCATATTTTTTGTACCGAGGACCAAATTCAAAGTGAAGTCTCTGACTTTATTGATCTGGTGTACGAGGTTTATGCCGATTTCGGTTTCACCGATATTCTGGTGGCGCTCTCCACCCGCCCGGATGAGCGCGTGGGTGATGATGCCGCCTGGGACAAAGCTGAAAAAGCACTGGAAGTGGCACTCGATAACAAGGGTCTGGACTGGAAGCTGCAACCCGGCGAAGGCGCTTTTTACGGGCCCAAGATCGAGTTTGTGCTGAAAGACTGTCTGGGCCGGCAGTGGCAGTGCGGCACCCTGCAGGTCGATTTTTCCATGCCGGGCAGGCTGGATGCCCAATACGTGGCCGAGGACGATACCCGTCAGGTGCCAGTGATGCTGCATCGGGCGATTCTGGGCTCGGTGGAGCGTTTTATCGGCATTCTGATCGAAGAACACGAAGGCCGTTTTCCGCTCTGGTTGGCCCCGGTTCAGGCGGTAATTATGACTATTACCGACAAACAGGCCGATTTTGCCCGAAAAGTGCAACAAAACCTTGCCGAACAAGGATTTAAAGTCGAATTAGACTTGAGAAATGAGAAGATCGGCTTTAAAATCCGCGAGCACACATTACAGAGGGTTCCCTATATGCTGGTGATAGGCGATAAGGAACTCGAAAATAACACAGTGGCCGTACGCACGCGACGTGGTAAAGATCTGGGATCAATGTCACTTGATGACTTGTCCAGCCGATTTACCGAAGAAATCGCGAGCCGCGGTTCTGCTGTTTTGGAGGATTAAAATATCGCTGCACCGAAAAAGACGCTATTGAATGAGAACATCACTTACCCGCAGGTAAGAGTTATTGATCATGAGGGTGAACAGGCTGGCATTATGACCAGTGGGGAAGCACTTGAAAAAGCTCAGGGCGTTGGCCTGGATCTGGTTGAAGTGTCACCCAATGCCGAACCCCCGGTTTGCCGTATTATGGATTTTGGTAAATTCAGGTTCGAGAATAGCAAGAAAAAGCAGGGTGCAAAGAAGAAACAAAAACGGACGCAGGTAAAAGAAATAAAGTTCCGGCCAAGAACTGAAATTGGTGATTACAACGTTAAGTTAAACAAATTGCGCAAGTTTCTTGATAACGGAGACAAGACTAAAGTGACCATGCGTTTTCGTGGTCGCGAATTTGCACATCAGGAATTAGGCATGGAGTTGTTGAAACGTGTGGTGGTAGATCTCGAAGAGATTGCCAACGTCGAACAAATGCCCGGCATGGAAGGCCGACAAATGGTCATGCTACTAGGACCTAAGAAGACAAAGTGACAACAAATCATTAGCAAATGATTTGTTGTCATCCCGACAGAGCTGATTCGAATCGAAGATGAGAATCAACGACGAGGGATCTTAAAACGAACAAGCCGGTCGCAAGTTTCAGGATGAACACCGAGCTTATTTTTGAAGAACACATAACATTGGAGATGGCATCATGCCTAAAATGAAAACATGCCGTGGCGCAGCTAAACGCTTCCGCCGCACCGGTTCTGGTAAGTTAAAACGTGCACAGTCACACCGTCGGCACATACTGACCAAAAAGAGCACCAAGCGTAAACGTCATTTACGCGACGCCGCAACAATTCACGAAAACGATATCAAAATGATCAATCGTTTGTTGCCTTACGTTTAAGAACCGGAGAATAGAGAAATGCCAAGAGTAAAAAGAGGCGTACAGGCAAGAGCCAAACATAAAAAGGTACTTGCTAAAGCCAAAGGTTATTACGGTGCGCGCAGTCGTGTTTATCGCGTCGCACATCAAGCTGTTATTAAAGCCGGTCAATATGCTTATCGTGACCGTCGCGTTAAAAAACGCACCTTCCGTTCATTATGGATAGTGCGTATCAATGCCGCTGCCCGTCAGTTCGATATGTCTTACAGTCGTTTAATCAATGGCCTGTCAAAAGCAGAGATTGAAATCGATCGTAAAGTGCTGGCTGATTTAGCGGTTCACGATATTGCTGCGTTTGGTCAGATTGCTGAAAAGGCCAAACAAGCGCTTGCTGCATAGAACAGGTGCCAGGGGCTAGTATCTAGGGGCGAGGTAAAGCTTCATCCTTGAGTAATGCTGAATAAAAGGGGAACTGGCTTCCCCTTTTTTAATGTAGGAGCGGCTTTAGCCGCGAATTGTTGAAATCCGGACAATAAGGCATTTGTTTCGGTAAAGAAATCGCCTGAAAGCGTAAAATAATAAACCACCCCACCGCGAGCGGACGGGGTTAATTGTAGGTGCGACTAAATCGCCAGGAGCGATTTGAACGAAGCCCCAAAGGGGTAAGGCATAAGGACATGCCGAATAATTCATTCGCACAATGCTGCCAATATTTACGCACATCGTGCGAATGAATTCGCACCTACAGATTACGTGGCAAGCCACGGGGAATTACACCCACAGTGATTAGAGGAGAGTGTAAGTGGATTTACCCAAGTTAACCGCTGACGCACAGGCTGAAGTAAAAGCGGCTGACAATCTGGAGACTCTGGATCAGATACGTGTTCACTATCTGGGTAAAAAGGGCGAATTAACCGCGTTGTTAAAAACGCTGGGCACGCTGCCTGCGGATGAACGTAAATCTGCCGGTCAGGAAATTAACCAGGCGAAACGGGACGTTCAACAGGCAATTGATGTTCGAAAACAAACCCTCGAACAGGAAAAATTACAGGCCAGGTTAGCCAGTGAGTCGGTGGATGTCACATTGCCGGGACGGGGCCAAAAAACAGGTGGCCTGCACCCTGTCACACGAACCATGGCACGTATTGAAAGCCTGTTTTCCCAACTGGGCTTTAGTGTTGTTGAAGGTCCGGAAATCGAAGATGATTTCCACAATTTCGAAGTCCCGAGCATCATCCAGCCCGTGCCATGCACGACACGTTTTATTTTGATGCTAAAACCCTGTTGCGTACCCACACCTCACCGGTACAGGTTCGTCACATGGAAAATGAAAAACCGCCACTGCGAATTATTGCGCCGGGCCGTGTTTATCGTTGCGATTCAGATTTAACCCACACACCGATGTTCCACCAGGTTGAAGGTTTGCTGGTGGATGAGAATGTCAGCTTTGCTGACCTTATGGGCACACTGGCTGACTTCCTCAAACTGTTTTTCGAAAACGATAATTTGCAGACCCGTTTTCGGCCATCCTATTTTCCGTTTACTGAACCTTCATCCGAAGTCGATATTCAATGTGTCATGTGTGAAGGCGAGGGATGTCGTGTCTGTGGTCACACCGGCTGGTTAGAAGTGCTGGGCTGCGGCATGGTGCATCCAAAAGTATTTGAGTCCGTGGGTATCGATAACGACGAGTTCACCGGTTATGCCTTTGGCATGGGTGTAGAGCGTCTGGCGATGTTGCGTTATGGGGTTAATGACTTACGTTTGTTCTTTGAAAACGACCTTAAATTTCTTCAACAGTTTGCATAATAAGCAACCACAGAGGCACAGAGTTCACAGAGAAAATTATTTCTATGAAAGGCTTAATAATTCATCAAAAATTGGTTTTTTGCGTAGTCGGGTTTAAACTTAATAAACCTCTGTGTTCTCTGTGCCTCTGTGGTTAGGGCTTTTAATTTATGAAATTTAGCGAACAATGGTTGCGTGAATGGGCAAACCCGGACATTTCTACCGAGGAAATGTGTGAACAGTTGACCATGGCCGGGCTGGAAGTTGATAGCGTGTCTCCGGCGGCAGGCGAGTTCACCAATGTTGTTGTTGCCTGTGTAGAATCGATTGAAAAACACCCTGATGCCGACAAACTTAATGTCTGTCAGGTAAGTGATGGTAGCGAAACCTTTCAAATTGTTTGTGGTGCTTCTAATGTAAGGCAGGGTTTGATAATACCACTGGCTAAAATCGGTGCTGTTTTGCCTGGCACCAAAGAAAATAAAATATTCGAGATTAAACCCGCCAAATTACGTGGTGTGGAATCTTTCGGCATGCTTTGTTCCGAAAAAGAACTGGGTCTGGCTGATCAAGCTGATGGTTTAATGGAATTGTCTCACGATGCACCCATCGGAAGAGGGCTTGCTGATTACCTGAAGCTGGACGACACCTGCATAGAAATTGATTTAACGCCTAACCGTGGCGATTGCCTGAGTATTGCCGGCATTGCCCGCGAGTTGGCAACGCTGAATGCCTGTGATGTGACAGAAGTTGAATGCGAGCCGGTGGCTGCCACGGTTGAAGATAGCTTCCCCGTCGAAATCACGGCTGAAACAGCCTGTACCCATTACGCTGGTCGTGTTGTTTCTGATGTGAACACCAAAGCAGTTACACCGGTGTGGATGACCGAGCGTTTGAGACGGTCCGGCATTCGTAGTCTGGGTCCGATTGTTGATATTACAAATTACGTCATGCTTGAGCTTGGCCAGCCGATGCATGCTTTTGATCTGAATTCACTGGATGGCGGGATTCAGGTCAGGTTTGCCGAAGACAATGAAAAAATAACCTTGCTCGACGGTAAAAGCATCGAGCTTGATTCGAGCTCTGTCGTCATTGCCGATAAAAATCGCGCGTTAGCACTCGCAGGCATTATGGGCGCTGAAGGTTCAGGTGTCAGCGATAACACATCGTCCATTTTTCTCGAAAGCGCATTTTTTATGCCCGAGGTAATTGCCGGTAAAGCGCGCGGTTACGGTTTACACACCGATTCCTCACACCGTTTTGAGCGTGGTGTAGACCCGCAATTACAGGTGAAGGCGATAGAAAGAGCGACCGCACTGGTGCTCTCGATATGCGGTGGTTTTGCCGGCCCTGTCATTGAGCGCACAACAGATGGGCACCTGGGTGAGAGAGCGTCTATCCATTTAAGGCAAGACCGCATTCGTCGAGTGCTGGGTATTGAAATGCAGGCGAATGAAGTCGAGGCTATTCTCGAAGCCCTGGGCATGAGCGTGTCGCAAACAGATGATGGCTGGCAGGTGAAACCGCCCAGTTTCCGTTTTGATATGGCGATCGAAGCAGATTTGCTGGAAGAGCTAGTCAGGATTTACGGTTATAACAACATTCCCAGAACCCAGCCGAGTTATCACGGCAGCATGAAAGCGCAGACAGAATGCGTCAGCCCGACGTCAACGTTGCGCAGCGCATTGGTTAACCGGGGCTATTTTGAGGCCATTACTTATAGCTTTGTTGACCCGAACTGGCAAAAAATTATCGATCCGGACGGAAAAACAGTTGCTCTGGCAAACCCGTTGTCATCTGAAATGTCGACCATGAGGACAACCTTGTGGCCCGGCCTGCTACAGGCAGCGCGGCATAACCTTAATCGCCAGCATCATAGCGTGCGGTTATTTGAAACCGGCATGTGTTTCACGGCAGGTAACAGCAGCCTGCCTGAGCAGGTTAATAAAATTGCGGGCGCGGTTTGTGGTGATGTACAACCTGAGCAGTGGGGTGATAGCAGTCAACCGGTGGATTTCTTTGATCTCAAAAGCGATCTGGAAGCCCTGCTTGCGTTAACAGGTCAATCCTATAGCTATGATGCTGCACCGCATCCAGCTCTACATCCCGGGCAGTCGGCCAGTGTTTCAGTGGATGGAAATATCGTGGGATGGATAGGCGCATTGCACCCGGAAGTAATGAAAAAGCTCGATATTGAGCAAACCGTTTATATCTTCGAAATTAATCTGGATGCGGCAAAAATAGCCAGCTTGCCGACATTTTCACCACTCTCACGCTTCCCGGAGGTAAGACGCGATCTAGCTATTGTGGTGGATGAAAACGTGACTACACAGGCGATTGTGAGCTGTATTGAAGAAGTTTCTTCAGAATTGCTGCAAAACGTCCAATTGTTTGATATATATACAGGTAAAGGTGTGGATACAGGTCGAAAAAGTGTCGCTTTGGGCTTGATTTTACAGGGGTTTTCACGCACTCTTACCGACCAGGATGTGGAAACGGAAGTCGAAAAAGTCGTATCCACGCTAAAACAGCAATTTGCTGCTACACTTCGGGAGTAGGTATGGCATTAACGAAAGCCGACATGGCAGAAAGTCTGTACGAGGAACTAGGTCTCAATAAACGCGAAGCCAAAGAACTGGTGGAGCT
>QIHT01000047.1 GCA_003229115.1 Gammaproteobacteria bacterium
ACCTGAAGGTACATGCGAGAAAATTGCAGGTTCTACTCTGAAAGCGCCCGCACCAAAGTAGCTTTTTTTAACGGCTCAATGGATAAAAAAAAGGGGGTTATGCTGGATTTGGTTTGGGTTGGAACATCAGGACTGTAACAGCGTTCTGAAGCCGTAAAGCCCTTGTATAACGTTGAAATGTTATTAATCACTGTGGGTGTAAATACCCCGTGGCTTGCCAGGTAATCTGTAGGTGCGAATAAATTATTCGGCATATCCTTATGCCTCTCGCCTTCGGGGCTTCGTTCAAATCGCTGCTGGCGATTTAGTCGCACCTACAATTATAGCTTGCTGCGGGGTAGTTTATTTGAATTTTCGTAGACCAGCATTGCGAATAATCTGGTTACAGGCAGCATGGGCCGGGCATGAATTATGATTGGCTCATGCTGTAACCAACCACTTCACATGTTTATGTTCGGTATTCAAATAAAACGAAGAAATAATATCGTTCTGAATTTCGGTAGGCATAGTGTGTAAGCTAAATATAAAGAACAGGGATATAACAATCGATAAACATAGAAAGCTCTGTACAAACTATGTTGCGGCAGCAATGATGCTTACCGCAAGCGTGGCAGCAAAAACAAACTATACAGTTTGCACGAGCCACACCTTTGCTGCATGAGCAAAGGTAAAGCACATAAACGATATGAGTTTGGAACAAAAGCCTCAATAACCACCACGCGAGACAGCGGTATTACTATTGGTGCATTGGCGTTGGAGAAGAATGTTTTTGATGGCCACACCGTGCCTGAAGTACTGGCACAGGTATAACATGAGGTCTGTTTAAGTAACTCAGATGAATATTTCAGGCTCGACTATATACACCAGTCCGCAAATGAACGCTAATAAACGCAAATAAGTATCAAAGCTTTTTATCCGCGAAAAACGCAAAGGACGCGAAAGGTTAAAACAATATTCTTTTTGCGTCCTTCGCGTTCTTTGCGGACACAAGGTTTTGCTGGCGTTTATTAGCGTTCATTTGCGGACTAATATATTTGCCTGTAAAACATCCATATGGCGTGACTCAAGCCCGATGTTTCATTGCTATTCAATAATATTCTTATGTAGTATTTTACAAATGTTTTCGTTGTATTCTTGATAAATGCTGATATAGAATGTCGGCTCTACTAAATGAGATAGATAAATGGAGCTGTAATGGCAGATCGTGAAACCGGTACCGTTAAATGGTTTAACAATTCCAAAGGATTTGGATTTATAGAAAGACAAGATGGGGAAGACGTTTTTGTGCACTTCAATCAGATTCGTGGTGATGGCTATCGCTCACTCACCGACGGTCAACAGGTTGAGTTTACTGTGACAAAAGGCGATAAAGGCTTCCAGGCCGAGGATGTTGTCGCGTCTGACTGAGTAATCCCTCAGCGGGATTACTGCTTTGTTACTGTTGTGGCTTGTTGGAAACTGAAGCTGGATAGTACAGTTACTAGTTGTACCAGTCTGGTTCAGCTCACTTCTGCGCGAGTTATCATTTCTTCAGCGTGCGCCAGCGATTGTTGTGTGATATCCACGCCGCTCAACATACGCGCAATTTCTTCAACCCGTTGCTCGCGATCCAGTGCGTTGACGTCGGTGCTGATCTGTTCTTTTCCGGACTGCTTATGTACGCGCATGTGGTGATGCGCCTGTGACGCTACTTGCGGCAGGTGAGTGATGCACACGACCTGGTTGGTTTTACCCAGTGCGCGTAAATGCTGACCAACAATTTCTGCGATACCGCCACCCACACCACTATCAACTTCGTCAAAAATAAGCGTGGGTATTTTGCCCTGGCTGGCAGTAATCATCTGGATAGCCAGGCTGATACGAGCCAGTTCGCCACCTGAAGCAACACGTGATAACAGTTTACAGCCCTGACCCGCATTAGCTGTGACGGTGAATTCGATACGGTCATTGCCATGCACAGCCCGTTTGTCATCGTCTGCCCGGGTGACATTAATTTCAAATTGGCCGCCTTTCATGCCCAGCGTTTGCATGGCGCTGGTGATTTTTTTATTAAGTTGTCTGGCTGCTTTTGCGCGGCTGTTGCTCAGTGTTTTAGCGGCATTCTGGTAAGTGTGTTCCAGTGTTTTGTGTTCATTGCGCAATGATTCCAGTCGTTCATCCGCGTGGTCAAGATCATTAAGCTCGTTAGCAATTTTCTGGTGCAACCCGGTTAATGTCTCAGGCTCGACCCGGTGCTTGCGCGCAAGCTCAAGGATAATCTGTAATCTTTGTTCAACACTTTCAAATTCAGCCGGGTTGAGCTCGAGCGAATCATCGTAAGCGCGTAATTCCGAAATACTTTCATCTACCTGAACCAGCGCTTCCTGCAATAAATCAATGACAGGGTTCAGCTTTTCATCAAATTCGGCAATGCCCTGTAATGCAGCAATGCTTTTCGATAAACTGGACTGTATATCCGTTTCTTCACTCTCGTGCAAATCCTGCATGACTTGTTGAACGGTGGTGGTTAAGCGCTCGGCATGGGCGAGGCGGGAATGCCGTTCATTGAGCTGCGTGTACTCGTTTTCTTCCAGCGCCAGCGCGTCGAGTTCCTGTGTCTGGAAGCGCAAAAGATCCAGCCGGTCATTACGATCACTGCTGGCCTGTTCAAGATGTTGTAACTGCTCATCAACCAGCTTTAACTGAACAAAGGCATTGCTCACCGCTTCAAGCAGGTTGGCATGAGCCGCATAATCATCAAGCAACTGTCTTTGCACGGTGGGTTTCATCATCGACTGGTGTTCGTGCTGACCATGAATGTCGATGAGCATTTCGCCCAGTTCACGGATGAGTTGTAGATTAACCGGTGTGCCATTGATGTAGGCACGCGAGCGACCATCTTTAGAAATACGACGTCGCAGGATGCATTCATCATCGGCATTGAGTTCCTGCTCGACTAACCAGCTAGTGACGCCGGTGTTTTCCTGGACATCAAATTCGGCAACAATTTCTGCGTGATCACTACCTTGCTTGATGCTGTCATTATCTGCACGATCACCAAGCACCAGGCCTAATGCGCCGAGTAATATAGACTTGCCTGCACCAGTTTCACCGGTAAGCGCAGTCAGACCCTGATTGAACTCAAGTTCAAGCTGGTCAATGATGGCAAAGTTTCTAATGTGTAAATATTTCAGCATAAGTAAAAGTAGGCAGTAAGCAGTTGTCAGTTGGCAGTTAAAAAAATCAAGTAGAACTAAAGGTTTTTAGTCGTAAGCTTTAGCTGCAAGCTGCCAACTGATAACTGCCTACTTTCTTTTAACTGCCAACTTTCTTTCAAGAGTGTTCACTCCAGTGCAGTTTAGCGCGCAAAATCTCGAAGTTATTATGCCCCGGCGGGTGCAGTAACGTCATCGTATTTTTTTTACGTTTGATAATAATGTGATCGCCCAGTTTTACTTCAAATGATGTTTGACCGTCGCAGGTGATTTGTGCGATTGCCTGTTTGGCTTCGCAAATAAGAATATCGACTTCCGAGTTAGCGTTTATCACCAGCGGGCGATTACTTAACGTATGCGGGCAAATGGGAACCAGCGCAATAGCATCCAGATTCGCCTGTAAAATAGGGCCGCCACTGGAAAGTGCATAGGCGGTTGAACCGGTGGGGGTTGATATCACCAGGCCATCGGCACGTTGATGATTAACGAATAGCCCGTCAATATGCGTTTCGAATTCAATCATGCGTGCAACATCACGTACGTGCACAACAACATCATTTAGCGCATCAGCAGTGAAAATGACTTCGCCATTTCTGTGAACACTGGCCTGTAGCAGAAAGCGTTTTTCTTCGAGGTAATTACCGGATAAAACGTTATCCAGAACGCTATCAACATCATCCGGCGAAACATCGGCAAGAAAGCCAAGTCGGCCAATATTAATGCCGACCAATGGAACATTTTTGTCAGCGAGCGAACGTGCCGCATTAAGTATGGTGCCGTCGCCGCCAATGGTAATTACAAGGTCACTTTTCTCGCCCAGCTCCTCACGCGAAACAACGGCGGCATCAACCAGACCCTCTGCACTGTGGTCGAGTATTGCGGTGCAGGATTTTGCATTCAGATAATCGAGCAAGCGCACCAGGGTTTGTTTTACCACATCCGAGTGGGGCTTGACGATAATGCCTATGGTGTTGAATTTCATGGGCTTACAATATCATGTCGGAAATATGGTGCAATCACTTCAAGGCATCTTTTTTGAGTTGATAGAGTAGTTCGAGAGCGTCTCGCGGGCTCATACTGTCAAGATCCATCTCCTGCAAAAGCTCGACCACGGGATGTGTCCGGTCACTGAACATCTCGAATTGCCCGGTATCAGCATGCGCCTCAACGCTCTGCTGCTCCAGTTCCACCAGTTTTTTCTGTGCTAGTTGTATTGCGCTGATTGGAACACCGGCAAGTTGAGCGACCTGTAAGCCGTAACTTTGATTAGCAGGGCCGGGTTTAACATGATGTAGAAAGACAATTTTATCGCCGTGTTCTACCGCATTGATATGTACATTGCTCACTCCGGCCAGTTCATCGGGTAATGCAGTCAATTCGAAGTAGTGGGTGGCAAACAGCGTGTACGACTTATTTTGGCTGATGAGATGATGCGCACAGGCCCAGGCCAGTGACAAACCATCAAAGGTGCTGGTGCCACGGCCAATTTCATCCATTAGTACCAGACTGTTTTCTGTTGCATTGTTTAAGATGTTTGCCGCTTCCGTCATTTCAACCATAAAGGTTGAACGACCACTGGCAAGATCATCAGAGGCGCCGATACGCGTAAAGATTCTGTCAATGGGGCCAATGCTTGCGCTTTTTGCGGGTACGTAACTACCAATGCAGGCGAGTAAAACAATGAGTGCCGTCTGTCGCATGTAAGTCGATTTACCGCCCATGTTGGGTCCGGTAATAATGTTCATGCGTTTACTGTCATTCAAATACGTGTCATTGGCGATAAACGACTCGTTGAGCACTCTTTCAACCACGGCATGACGTCCTGCTTTAATCTGGATGCCGGGATTGTCGACCAGTTGCGGGCAGCAGTAATCCAGAGTTTCAGCGCGTTCAGCAAGACAACTTAATGTATCAACTTCCGAAAGACTGCCGGCGCATAACTGAAGGGGCTTAAGATAAGTTAGCAGAATGTTGAGCACGTCTTCGTAAATGGTTTTTTCGAGCGACAGTGAACGTTCTCTTGCGCTCAATACTTTATCTTCATACTCCTTCAGCTCGGCGGTAATAAAACGCTCGGTTGTTTTTAATGTTTGTCGGCGTACATAATCGTCGGGAACATTTTCGGAATGCAGTCGGCTGATTTCGATATAAAACCCGTGTACCCGGTTGTAACCAACTTTAAGATTTTTTATTGAGGTGCGTTCACGTTCACGCACTTCGAGCTGGGCAAGAAATTCATCGGCATTTTTACTGAGTGATCTCAATTCATCCAGTTCCGAATTAAAACCGGTGGCGATGACTCCGCCGTCACGAATAAGTACGGGCGGGTTTTCGATGATGGCAGAAGCGAGCAACTCAGCGACATCCGGATGTTCGCCAATCCCGCTTGAAAGTTTTGTTAGCAAACTTGAATGGCATTGATTTAATATTTGTTGCAACTCCGGCAAAGCCTGTAACGATCTTCGCAAGGCATCAAGATCACGCGGGCGTGCTGATTTGAGTGCGACACGACTCATAATGCGTTCGATGTCGTTGATGTTATGTAATTGCTGCTGGATCTCAGGGTAAAGTGCTGACTGAATTAACTCACCCAGTGCCTGATGGCGTTGCTTGAGTAGGGTTGAGTCCCGCAAAGGTTTGTGTAACCAGCGGCGCAGGCAGCGACTGCCCATGGCGGTAATGGTGCGATCAATCACAGAAGCCAGTGTATTGTCAGTGCCGCCAGACAGATTAAATTCAATTTCAAGATTACGTCGGCTGGCTGCATCCAGTATCACCGTGCTGTCAGTATTTTCTACATGTAATGCAGTGATGTGTGGCAATGCGGCACGCTGGGTGTCGCGCACGTATTGCATCAAACAACCTGCGGCCATGAGTGCTGCAGTTAAATCTTCACAGCCATAACCACTGAGGTTGCGCGTACCAAATTGTTCGTTGAGAATTCTGTGTGCTGTTTCCAGGTCAAACCACCATGGCGGTTGCTGATGTTGTGCCACTTTTGTGTTCAGGCGTTGCTCGATATTATTAAGGTAGGTGGATTCTTCCGAAAATAATATTTCTGCCGGGTTCAGGCGTTCGATTTCGGCATGCAGACGTTCGAGGTTGTCAACTTCCAGCACATTAAAACGCCCGGTGGTGATGTCGAGCACCGCAATGCCAAACAGATCATCAAAATGATGAACCGCGATCAGCAGGTTATCTTTACGTTCATCGAGCAGAGATTCTTCGGTGACCGTGCCCGGTGTCACAATACGTAGCACTTCACGATCCACCGGGCCTTTGCTGGTGGCCGGATCGCTGGTCTGCTCGCAAATGGCGACCGATTCGCCTTTTTTGATCAATCGCGCGAGATAATTATCTGCGGCATGATAGGGAACACCGCACATCGGAATCGGCTGGCCGCCAGAATGTCCCCTTGAGGTTAGCGTGATATCGAGTAACTTCGCGGCTTTACGCGCGTCATCAAAAAACATTTCGTAAAAATCACCCATGCGATAGAACATCAGGGTGTTGGGGTGATCAGCCTTGATGCGCAGATACTGTTGCATCATTGGCGTATGTTTGGTCGGTGCGGGTTGAGCAGTCTCTGAGGGTTGTTTTTCTACTGATTCAATGGTCGATTCCATGGAGAGCTAGTGTACTAGAAGTTTGCAGTGTGACCCACAATTTTCTGGTGCGACCTCGGCATCTAGCTTAAAGTGTCTCAAATAATTAAGGCAACTTTAAATATTACGTCATTGCGAACGGTAGGTCGGGCATTGCCCGACATGGGTGATGGTGGGCAATGCCCACCCTACGATCGCAATAACGGTATTTTTTTAAATGCAGGCTAAAATGCTGAACTATGCCGGGAACGACAAAACCTTATCCCGGCCTACGGTGGACGCGATTATCCATCATCGCGAACAGTAGGTCGGGCATTGCCCGACATGGGTGATGGTGGGCAATGCCCACCCTACGATTGCAATGACGGTGTTTTTTTAAATTCAGTGGTTGAAAGGCATGGTAGTTACCGAACACAAAATCAGCGAGTTAGCTCAACAATTGGGAGAATGCCTGAAAGACCAGGGCTTAACTTTGGCGACGGCTGAATCCTGTACCGGAGGCTGGATTGCAAAAGCCATCACTGATTTACCAGGCAGTTCAGAGTGGTTCGAAGGTTCGGTGGTTTGTTACAGCAACGCCTTGAAACAGGGCTTATTAGATGTGCCAGAAGAAATACTCGATAGCTTTGGCGCGGTGAGTAGTGAAACAGTTAAAGCAATGACTGAAGGCATTTTCGCCAACACGTCAGCCGATGTCGCAGTTAGCGTGAGTGGCATTGCCGGACCGGGTGGTGGTTCAGATGAAAAACCCGTCGGCACCGTCTGGTTGTGCTGGGGTAAAAGAGATGAGACTGCCATTGCGCAAAGTTTTTGTTTTGAAGGTGGCCGCGAAGCAGTGCGTTTGCAGTCGGTCGAAAAAGCACTGCGGTGTGTTATGGATTTACTGGACTGTGACAAATAAGCAGTCAAAAAAAAGACTCTTCGTTGCTCTGTGGCCTGATGATGAAACTCGCCGACAGATATACCAGTTGCAACAATCACTTAATTACGAAGCAGGCCTGAGTACTGCATCACCCGTTGATGAAAATCACATCCACATCACACTACACTTTCTGGGTTCAGTACATGAGCAGGAGATACCTGTTCTAACACAGGCTTTGGAGAATGTGAGCGGTCATGCTTTTGAGATTGATCTGGATCGTCTGGGTTATTTTTCAAAACCAAATATTCTATGGCTCGGTTGCGCTGAGCATCCTGAGGCATTAAGCACATTGCATAAAACAACGGGGCGGGCTATCAAGAAATGCCTGACGGGTTATCAACAGAAAAAACTCGTGCCGCATGTCACCCTGTTTCGCAAAGCTATGCAGTTACCGAAAAAAGAAAACATCGAAACCATACGCTGGCATGCCGGTAGCTTTGTACTGGTTGAGTCAAAAACCTACACGGAAGGAGTGCAGTACAGAGTTTTGCAGCAATGGTCACTTGCACATTTGTAGGAGCGGCTTTAGCCGCGATAGCTATGCTGCAAGTCATTCGCGGCTAAAGCCGCTCCTACAACGTCGTATCCTTTTAGCTTGTAGCTAGCAGGCTCAAGCCGACACCTTAAAGTATATGATAAACCAGGTAGTGGCGAGACGTATTATCAAGGGTGTTGCAGGCCGAAGTGCATGATTTTCCGAGTTTTAGGTGTTTAGCGCCTGTTTCATTTCGCTCGCTTTAACCGGATAGGTAATAACAGCATGCAGCGGGAATAGCTCAATGAGCTTATCAACATACTCTCGCTCGGATTTATCAACCATAACAATAACCCGGGTATCCGGTGAATATTTTTCCAGCGTGTGCAGCATTACATCCAGATTGCAGATATTGACACCAGCGTAGTTATTGCCGTAGCCATAAGAAAATTCACAAACGATGAAATCCGGTTGTTGTTTTTTCAGCAGGCTGAGGGCTTTACGCATGGAGGGGATTTGGGTTTCTTCAATGCCCAGTTTTTGAAAAAAACGGCCAAAATTTGGGAAAGTGGGGGATTCGATGATGGAGAGCAGGGTTGGCATGGGGAGATTTTAGCAAGTTTGGTTGAGGTCATCCCAGCTGGCAGAGGGAGATCTTGTTTTCCCTGAGTTATCCGAGGGTTTAACAATGGGCAGTGTCCACTCTTACTTGGTCAGTATTAGCTTATTCTGACGAGTGATTTGTAATCGATAGGTTTGACCAGAGTGTTCGATTACGATCTCTTTTAAGCCACAAAACAGCGTCTGGCTGTGATAGCGGTTATTTTCTGTTTTACTCACCGATTCAGGCTGTTTGCCTGTGGATAACGTACTCTCGGTATTTTCTTTCATAGCAAGTTTTTTATTGTGAGATATCTGAAGCGGGTGATTCCAGTTTTCGGGTGACTAATCTGTCACGTTTCTGAAATTAAATGATAACAGTTCTCAACGGCATGTCAATGCGAATGAGAATGATTTCTATTTACAATTTCTATTTACAATTAAGTTTATATCCTGCATAATCCGTTTTAGCCAGCCAATCGAACCACATTGAATTCATGTTGGACAGTAGCCAGCCATGCAATCCACTCAGCTAACGCTTTAGCAGGGTGCTTTTTTTGACAATCTGGAAACTGATTAATGAGGTGTTGAAAGTGAAACTAGAGGTTAATTTATTGAATATCATCATGGCAATCACGTCTTTGGGCGTGGTTTTGCCGGCGCTCGCCGCAGAAGATGATTCGAATGCGGATGCGGGTGCCAGTGTGCTGGACAAAATCATGGTCATCGGCAATCCGGCCAACATCGAAACCATGCCCGGTTCTGCTCATGTGGTGACTAAAACGGATATCCGTGAGCAAAACTACGATGACGTCAATCAGGTACTGCGTAAGGTGCCAGGGGTATATGTACGGCAGGAGGACGGTTTTGGCCTGTTCCCCAATATCAGTCTTCGTGGCGTGGACACCACCCGTAGTTCCAAGATAACAATAATGGAAGACGGTGTGCTGACCGCACCGGCTCCCTATTCTGCGCCCGCTGCTTATTATTCGCCTACCGTTGGTCGCATGAGCGGGATGGAAATTCTCAAAGGCTCCAGCCAGGTCAAATATGGCCCACAAACTACCGGTGGTGTTATTAATTACCTGTCTACACCTATTCCACTGAAAGAAACCGCTTATCTGAAATCCACTTTTGGCAGTTTTGGTGATCGACGCACCCATGCCTACGTTGGTAATACTATTGATACCGATTCGGGACAGTTTGGGTTTTTGCTGGAAGGTTATTCGCGTAAAAATGATGGTTACAAAAGCATTGATGAAACCCCGGATTTTCGTGATGGCGATAATACCGGCTTCACTAAAACAGACCCCATGATTAAGCTATCCTGGGAACCAGACACTGACATCTATCAGCGTTTTGAATTTAAATATGGTACCTCTGATCTGGATGCAAACGAGACCTATCTGGGCCTGAGTGAAGCGGACTTTGCCGCCGACCCTTTCCGCCGTTATTCGGCGACCCGTTTTGATAATATTAAGAGCGAACAAAAACGCAGCCACCTGCGTTATGCCGTCGCACCGACTGATGATCTGGATATCATCGCCACGGCATACCAGACCACCTTTAGCCGTAACTGGTACAAGCTCAAGGATCTGCGTAATGTTGATGACGGCCTTGGCGGCAGCATCGGCACTATCAAGCTTTCGCCTGCCCTGGCCGGATCAAATGGTGGTGCTGGCCTTGAGTGTCTGAAAGGTAACCGGGCATGCGAGCTGCGGGTGCGTGCCAATAACCGTGACTACGAAACCCAGGGCATCGATGTGGTGAGTTACTACCGCTTCGGATCCGATGCAGTGCAGCACGAGATCTCAACCGGCATCCGTTTCAATCAAGATCAGGTGATCCGCTTCCAGTGGGATGATGATTATTCACAGCTCGCCAATGGCGCCATCGACGGCATGACATCCGGCACTCCCGGTGCTGCGGGCGACCGTCTGCAAAAGACCGAAGCCCTCGCCGTGTTCCTGCAGGACACCATCAAGACCGGTGCCTGGGGTATCACGCCAGGTGTTCGTCTTGAGCAACTGGATCAGACCTATATCAATAACTACGCCAGTGCTACCCCGGCTCCAACCGAGACCAATACCATGAATCTATGGGCTGCGAGTTTAGGCGTTACTTATAAATTCAATGACTCATGGATTGGTTTCGGCAGTGTCAATCGTGGTTTTTCTCCACCCAGTCCTAAGAGTGCCACCAATGGCATCAATGAAGAAACCAGTAACGCCTACGAAATCGGTGCACGTTATACCAACCCCGCACAGGCGTTAGCCATCGAAGCGGTAGCTTTTTATACCCAGTTTGATGACCTGATCGTAATCGACAACATCGGCGGCACCGGTACCGGTGAGACCGAAAACTTTGGCATGGTTGATAGCATTGGTCTGGAGTTTTCTGCCCAGTATGATGCCGGTATTGCCAACGGCTGGAAGTATCGCAACCCCTGGTATCTGACGGCAACCTATACCGATGCGACTCAACAGAATAGTGCGACCTCCACCGATGCCGAGTCCATTTTCAGTTATGGCCAGTCGGGTAACAAGGTGCCTTATATTCCTGAACTGGTGTTCAGCATGGGAACAGGGATTGAATCCAGGCACTGGGGCAGCTCCATTAACGGTAGTTATGTGAGCGATACCTTTACCAGTGCGAATAATGTTGAGAATCAGGTTAACGGTGTTGGCGACCCCGATGCTCGCTTTGGTAAAACGGATTCCTATTTTGTCATGGACGTGTCTGCTTTTTATCGGATCAAAGAGGGGGTGAAGTTATTTGGTGGTATACAAAATCTTCTTGATAAAAGCTACAACGTTTCGCGGCAGCCCGAAGGCCCGCGCCCGGGAATGCCAATGTTTGCCTATGCCGGTCTTGAGATGGAGTTTTAATAGTGTAATTTGTTGTTTTACAGATGGGGTGGCGTGCCAAAAGACACGCTGCCTTTTCTATTTTGTGGAGTTTTGATTATGTTTAGTTTATTCCAGCAGGGCGGCACAGTGATGTACGTTCTGTTGCTCATGTCTATATTGGCCACGGCCATCATTCTGCTGAAGTCGTATCAGTTCTATCGTAGCGGCCTGCGACAAACCGCTTTTGTTGACGACACATTGTCGGCGCTGGCGCGTGGCAAGTATGAACTGGCATTAAAAAATTTGAAACAACAAAGCAGCCCGGTCGCCCGGGTACTGGAAAGCGCGGTGAGCTTTGGCGCTAATCCGGTGATGACCAGCCGTGATGTTGAGGCCGAGGTGAGCCGGGTAGGCAGCGCGCAGATACGTAATCTGGAATCCTGGCTGCGCGGCCTGTCTTCCATTGCGCATCTGAGTCCGTTGCTGGGTCTGCTGGGTACGGTGACCGGTATGATTGTCGCCTTTATGAATCTTCAGGAAGCTGGCAGCCAGGTCGATCCTACAATTCTTTCCGGCGGCATCTGGGAGGCACTGCTCACCACCGCATTTGGCCTGACGGTGGCAATTCCCGCCATGGCAGCCTTTTATTACCTGGAAGGTGAAGTCGATCATGTGCGCGCCGCGATGAAAGATGCCAGTATTCAGGTATTGCGTCACTTCGGAAAGAGCCCCTGTGTCGACAACCGCGATGATGAACGCGTCGAGGATGAAACCCATGGACTTTGAAGGCCGCGCGCGCATCCACTCGCATCTGGATATCGCGCCGTTGATTGATATCGTTTTTTTGCTGCTGGTGTTTTTTATGCTCACCAGTACCTTTCTGGTGCCGGAAGCGATAGAGCTGGAACTGCCCGAGTCAAAAAGTTCTATGCCAACAGAGATTACGCCCGTTATTGTTTCACTGAGTCAAACAGGCCAGCTGGCACTCAATGGTGAAAGCATCGAACTGGAACAGTTGCAACAGGCGATAGAACCATTGATAACACAGAATGGCGCAGCCGCCATCACGCTGAAAAGTGATGCTCGCACCGAAGTGCAGTTACTGCTTAAAGTGATGGATGAAATACGTGCCGCTGGCGGTACCAATGTTGGTCTGGCAACCATAACGAAGTAACACCATGACTCTCTGCCAGCGACATATAAATATAACCCTGCTGATTGCAATACTGCTGCATGGTGGCATCGCGGTAGGGTTTTCGCTGTCTCAACCTGTGCCACCACCCACGCCGGTACAACCGCTGCAGATTAATTTGCTGGCGACGATTGCCGAAACCAGCGTCAATGCGACCGCCGAAATTATTGAACCGCTACCACCAGAAAAACCTGAACCGGTTATTCAAAAAGTGCCCGAGAAGCTGGTTGAACCGCCAGCGGCTGAAGTCAAACCGGTTGAAAACACCGCTGAACCTGAACAGGTCACTGAAGCTGTTGCGCAGGTCACACCGGCAGAAGTCAGCCCCGCCATTCCGGATGCCGCTGCCAGCGCACGTTATGAGCAATTACTGGTTGCCTGGCTGGAAAAACATAAAAAGTATCCACAGCGTGCCAAACGTTTACGCATTGAGGGCGAAGGCATATTACGTATTCTGATTGATCGCACAGGGCATACTCAGCAGGTGAATCTGGAGCAACGTACCGGCAACCGTTTGCTCGATAAAGCCGCACTTGAGATGGCACAACGGGCAAACCCGTTTCCGCCCATGCCGGAAAATGATCCACGCGGCAAGCTGGAGTTTATGGTGCCAGTGGCCTTTATGCTTCGCTGATTTCTACGCATTTTTTTGATGCATCAGCACTGGTCACCCTACAGATCTTCTGGTCGATTTTCCATCGATATAAACATCCGAAGCTCTACTGTTTTTGACCTTCACCCTCGTTTGAGTTCACTTGACCACTACAGGATAACAATCGTTGGCTAACAGCCAAAATCTCTAGGACTCCCGATTTTTCTATGTGATAATCAACGCATAATAAATGTTGAATCACACACTCGGGAGAACACCAATGGACGATAACAAGAAAAAAGCCCTCGCAGCGGCTTTATCTCAAATAGAAAAACAATTTGGCAAAGGATCTGTCATGCGCATGGGTGATGAAGGTGCGCTACCCGGTGTCGAAGCTGTTTCAACTGGCTCATTAGCGCTCGATGTTGCTCTCGGCATAGGTGGTTTGCCCAGAGGACGTGTTACTGAGATCTATGGTCCTGAATCTTCAGGCAAAACCACCTTGACCCTGCACGTTATTGCTGAAATCCAGAAATTGGGTGGCACAGCCGCCTTTGTTGATGCCGAGCATGCGCTGGATCCTGTTTATGCCTCAAAACTGGGCGTAGATATTGACGAGTTACTCGTCTCGCAACCCGATACGGGTGAACAGGCGCTGGAAATTACTGACATGCTGGTACGCTCAGGTGCGGTTGATATTGTCGTCATTGACTCCGTTGCCGCGCTGACTCCCAAAGCCGAAATTGAAGGCGATATGGGTGACTCTCACATGGGTCTGCAGGCTCGCCTGATGTCACAGGCACTGCGTAAGCTCACCGGTAACATCAAGCGTTCTAATACCATGGTTATCTTCATTAACCAGATTCGTATGAAGATTGGTGTCATGTTCGG
>QIHT01000152.1 GCA_003229115.1 Gammaproteobacteria bacterium
GAGATATGATCTATCCGGTTCAGTTGATCCGGTAAGGAGTGTAGATCTCGAAAAGGGAGGTATTCCTCCTGCGCCTTCGGTGATTATCACGCAAGAAGCCACACCAACATTGTGTGTGGGTACCGAATGTATACGCGCAAGTGTGATTAATGCTGCCGAGAAACTGTACTGGTATGAGAGATAATCAACACATAATATATTTGGCGGGACTTAAGGTGACTCCATTAGATGAGGTTATACGTGATGAATAATGTTAAAGGGTTTACATTGGTCGAACTCATGATTGTTGTGGCTATCATCGGTATCGTGGGCGCTATAGCCTTGCCAAGCTATAACAAATTCATGTTACATTCGCATCGTGCTGACGACGGCAAGGTGCATCTGGCGAAAATTATCGATAGACAAGAGCGTTTTTATCTACAGAATAATATCTATACGACCGATTTCGGGGTCGCTGGCCTGAACATTAGTCCTACCTCGCCGGATAGTTTGTATACCTTTGCCATTACCTTAGCAGGTGTGCCCGCGGGCCAGGCCTACAATGTAGTAGCGACAGCAGTCGGAACACAGGTCAATGATGTTGATTGTGCCACGTTAACAATTAGTTCTACCGGCCAGAAATCAGCGACACCAGGCACCGGTGGTGACGCAACCAAATGCTGGTAACTCAAGGCCAGCCACGTAGGCCGGGATAAGTTTTTTCGTTCCCGGCAGTTACTTCAAGTGGCGAGTGGCGAGGATTAAAAACGCGTACCTCGCCACTCGTCCCTCGCAACTCGCCACTGGCTTCCCCATTAACTGATTTCGTTTCGTAGTTCTCTGGGCAACTGAAAACACACTGACTCAGTTGACTCGCTGTCTTTATAAACAGTGGCCTTGAATTTTTCTTCAAGACAATCCATCACCTCTTCAACCAGCACTTCCGGTGCCGATGCACCCGCGGTAACACAGATGGTGTCCACACCATCAAACCATTCCAGCTGGATATCCTCTTTACCATCAATCAGGTAGGCAGGTACACCCTGTTTACTGGCGAGTTCTTTAAGACGATTCGAGTTAGAGCTATTGGTTGATCCTATCACCAGGAAAATATCCGCTTTTTGGGAAAGTTCACGCACCGCATCCTGCCGGTTTTGTGTGGCATAACAGATGTCATCTTTACGCGGTCCTTTTATATTCGGAAAACGCTTTCTGAGTCGATCAATAATCTGTCGCGTGTCATCAACCGATAAAGTGGTTTGTGTGACATAAGCCAGTTTATCCGGATTATTTATTTCGAGCTCGTCAACATCACTGACTGTCTCCACAAGATAAATTTGGCCGTTATGTTTTTTATTGTACGGGTTGTCGTACTGGCCCATCGTGCCTTCGACTTCAGGGTGTCCTGCATGACCAATGAGTATAACGTCATCATCATCTTTAGCGTGTCGTGCAACCTCAAGATGGACTTTGGTGACCAGCGGGCAGGTGGCGTCAAAAACACGCAGATCTCTTAGCCCGGCTTCATGTCTTACGCTTTGGGGTACACCGTGGGCACTGAAAATAACCGTTGAGTCATCAGGTATTTCACTGAGCTCTTCGACAAAGATTGCACCCTTGTTAATAAGGTCGTTGACCACGTAACGGTTATGCACCACTTCGTGTCTCACGTAGACAGGCGAGCCAAAGATTTCCAGCGCGCGTTCTACGATATCAATCGCCCGGTCAACACCGGCACAGAAACCACGTGGA
This sequence comes from Gammaproteobacteria bacterium, assembly GCA_003229115.1. Taxonomy (GTDB): domain Bacteria; phylum Pseudomonadota; class Gammaproteobacteria; order SZUA-229; family SZUA-229; genus SZUA-116. The sequence goes on from QIHT01000152.1 coordinate 1,732, forward strand.
TTGGCGAGATAGATATCCATTATTTATTGATCAGCCTCGATTTGGACGTGTGTGTTATTTATGCCCAGAATTTTAACGCTGAATACCAGCGCGTGACCGGCTAGTGGATGATTAAAGTCGACTTCAACGGTGTCGTTTTTTACAGACCGTATAGTGCCTAAAATTTCAAGTCCCTCATCAGTGCCAAAGTTAAAAGTTAATCCTGTTTCGGGTTGCAGCTCGTCAGTGAAATCGGAAAGATCCATGTCATGAATATTGGATTCATCACGTTCACCAAAACATTGTTCGGAGGTTAGTGTCAGTGTTTGTTCTGCATCTTCTTCCAGACCTACAATGGCAAGCTCCATACCATCAGTGAGCTGACCGCTGCCCATGGTTACCTGCAGCGGTTCATCGTCAAAGCTGCTTTCAATGATGGTGCCGTTGGTCATGGCCAGGCTGTAATGCATCAGAACCAGACTGTTCAGGTTGATTTGCTCAGTCACTGTTCGTTGTCTTCCTGTGTTCGAGAAAAATATCGAGTATCAACAAACCTGCACCCAGCGTAATGGCAGAATCTGCCAGGTTGAATGCTGGCCAGTAGAGCTCCCCGTAATAGATCTGGATAAAATCGATGACATGGCCGAACAGGCTCCTGTCAATAAGATTACCTATGGCACCGCCAAGTATAAAGGCGATGCCTGCAGAAAGAACTTGTTGGTCTTTTTTGAGTTGTCTTAACCAGATGATGAGTGCAATGCTGATGACGCTTGAGAGAATGATAAAAAACCAGCGTTGCCAACCACCGGCCTGGCTGAGGAAGCTGAATGCAGCGCCCTCGTTATACATAAGCGTCCAGTTGAATCCTGGCAACACGGCCAGAGGCTTATGCAGCAACAGTGAATTTTCAGCGATTTGTTTTGTTAGCTGGTCGAGAATAACCACCAGCGTGCTCAGCCATAACCAGTTCATATATAGTCCAGGTTTCAGGCAAAACGCCTGACTTCTCCATCACCGGCAACATTATCTACGCAGCGGCCGCACAGTTCAGGATGTTCTTTATGAGTGCCGACATCATCGCGGTGGTGCCAGCAGCGTACACATTTGTTGTGAGATGATGCTTTGGTGTCAATACGGATGGTTTCACCGTTGGACAAAGTGACATCAATACTTTTCTTACTGGCTTTGTCGGGTGTTGCCACAGTAGCTTCAGATGTGATCATGACAAAGCGTAACTCGTTTTCGAGCTGTTGCATGTTTTTATTAAGTTCACCGTTGCAATAAACTGAAACCTCTGCATCCAGAGAAGAGCCAATGATTTTTTCAGCGCGTAGTTCTTCCAGTTGTTTGCTGACTGCCGAGCGCGCCTCGAGAATGCTTTGCCAGAAGGGCATGTTCATGCTGTCATTTTCTTCAAGCTCGAACAGTTCGGTGTACCAGGTCTGCAGGAATATCGAATCGGAATGTTCACCGGGAATTTGCTGCCAGAGTTCTTCCGCAGTAAAACTCAGGATAGGCGCTAACCAGCGGCTCATGGCTTCAATGATGTGATAAAGCGCGGTTTGCGCCGAGCGCCGTGCAAGACTGTCTTCCTGTGTGGTGTATTGTCTGTCCTTGATAACATCGAGATAAAATCCACCCATATCAATGCTGCAGAAATGTTGCAGTTTTTGATAAATCAGGTGGAAGTTGTAACTATTGTAAGCTGCAATAATTTCATCTTGCAGTTGTTTGGCTTTAGCCACTGCCCAACGATCGAGTGGCAGCATATCTGCTGCATCCAGTTTATGTTGTGCCGGTTCAAAGCCACTCAGGTTTGATAGCAGGAAGCGTGCTGTATTTCGGATACGGCGATACGTGTCGGCAGAGCGTTTTAGAATCTCATCTGACACGGTCATTTCGGCGCTGTAATCACTGCTCGCAACCCACAGCCTTAAAATATCGGCACCCAGTGAGCCGACGATTTTTTGCGGGGCGATTACGTTACCCAGTGACTTGGACATCTTTCGTCCGTTCGCATCTACCGTAAAGCCATGCGTTAAAACGCTTTTATAAGGTGCAACACCGTTGATGGCGACCGAGGTTAATAGCGATGACTGGAACCAGCCGCGATGTTGGTCAGAACCTTCGAGATATAAATCAGCCGGCAAAGTGAGTTTGTCACGTTGACCGAGGACGCAGGCATGGGTAACACCTGAATCAAACCAGACGTCGAGTGTGTCCGGTGTTTTTTCGTATTGATCAGCTTCATCCTTGAGCAAGTCTGAAACTTCAAGATCAAACCATGCATCAATGCCGTCTTTTTCAATGAGTTTCGCAACCGTTTCAATTAAGCTGCTGGTGTCAGGATGTAATTCGCCGGTTTCTTTGTGTACCAGTAAAGTAATCGGTGTGCCCCAGGTGCGTTGCCTGGAAATACACCAGTCCGGGCGATTACCCACCATGCTTTCGATACGCGCCTGTCCCCAGTCAGGGATCCATTGGGTTTTTTTAATTTCCTTATTAGCCAGCTCGCGCAGCCCTTCTTTTTCCATACTGATAAACCATTGCGGTGTGGCGCGGAAAATGATGGGTGTTTTGTGTCGCCAGCAGCAAGGATAACTGTGCTGTAATTTTTCGTGCTTTAACAGAACTTGTTTTTCTTCGAGTAATTCAAGAATCACTTTGTTGGCTTTGTGAACGTGCACGCCAGCAAGTAATTCAGTGTCGGGCAGGAATACGCCGTTGCTGCCGACGGGGTTGTAAACTTCAAGGTTGTAACGATTACCTACGATGTAGTCATCCTGACCATGTCCGGGTGCCGTGTGAACAGCGCCGGTGCCAGCTTCGGTGGTGACATGTTCGCCGAGAATCACAGGCACCTGCTTGTCGTAAAACGGATGTTGTAGTAACAGGTTCTCCAGTTTGTGGCCAGCACAGGAGCCCAGCACTGAATGTTTTTCAATGCCGTAACGTTGCAATGCGCTTTCGCAAAGTGTTTCTTCGAGTAATAATCTTGCAGGGCCATTGCTGGTATCAGCCTGAATAAGTAAATAATTTAATTCAGGGTGTAGTGCGACCGCCTGGTTAGCGGGTAGCGTCCACGGTGTGGTGGTCCAGATGATGGCAGAGATTTGTCCTTCGCCCTGTCCACTGCAACCGCAGGCTTTAAGAAATGCGTTTTCGTCAATCGCGTGAAACATGACATCGATGGCGGGTGATTCCCTGTCCTGATATTCGACCTCGGCTTCAGCCAGCGCCGAACCGCAATCCAGGCACCAGTGCACCGGTTTGCTGCCTTTATGCAAATGGCCTTTATCAATGATCTTGCCGAGGCTGCGAACAATGTTGGCTTCGAATTGATAGTCCATGGTGAGATAAGGTTTGTCCCAGTCACCAAAAACACCGAGGCGAATAAAATCTTTACGTTGTCCATCAACTTGCCTGGCGGCATATTCGCGACATTTCTGACGAAAAGTTTTTGCATCAACCTTAACGCCGGCCTTACCGATTTTTTTCTCCACCATTAACTCGATAGGCAAACCGTGACAATCCCAGCCGGGAACATAGCGCGCATTAAAGCCATCCATGGTGCGACTTTTTACGATGATGTCTTTGAGAATTTTATTAACCGCGTGACCAATGTGAATGTCACCATTGGCATAAGGCGGGCCATCGTGCAATACAAAAGTCGGCCTATCCTTACAGGCTTCGCGAATTTTTTGGTACAAGCCATCCTCTTTCCATTTTTTTAACATCTCAGGCTCGCGATTGGCGAGGTTGCCGCGCATCGGGAATTCAGTGTGCGGTAAGTTGAGGGTCGGTTTGTAATCAGACATAGGGGGGGAGATAGTGAAAAGTGATAAGTGAAAAGTGAAAAGTGAAAAGCGTAGAAACGAAAAGATATACGCCCGTACTCGCCAGAGGCGAGTGTTGTTCTAAGGTTTTTAATTTTTCACTTTTCACTTTTCACTTTTCACTGATTGCGTGAAAGGCTTTCGCTTTCACGCAATCCAGCGTTATCTGCTGCTTAAGGTCGTCAAACGATTCAAATTTTTTCTCGTCGCGTATTTTCTGGTGGAAAGATACGCAAACGTGCTGGCCATAAATATCCTGGTCAAAATCAAACAAATGGACTTCGAGCTGGACGTGTTCGCCATTTACTGTGGGTCGTCTACCCACATTGGCAATCCCCGGCACAGAGCCAAATGTACCTGAATGCATGGTAACAGAATATACCCCGTATAGCGGGGTATGCGGGCGGTGAAGATGGATATTCGCGGTGGGGAAACCAATGCTACGACCGCGTTTATCGCCATGCGCCACGCGCCCGCAAATCTGGTAGGGTCGATTGAGCATTTTTTCCGCCAGCTCGAACTGGTCGTTGAGTAATGCCTCGCGTATTTGTGTGCTGCTCACGCGTTGGTCAGCGACCTGTTGAGTTGATAAAGCACTGGCTTCGAAACCATATTCTGCGCCCAGCGTCTTCAGCAGATCGAGGTTACCTTTTCTGTCCTGGCCGAATCTGAAATCATCACCAATCACCACGGCCCGTATCGAGAGAGCGTCGACCAGAATATCTTTGACAAATTGATCGGCAGTCATGGCGGACAGTGCTTCGTTGAAGTTAAGCAGCAGTAGATGCTCAGGGCATAATTTCTCACTATGTTGGGTCAGCGCGATCACTTTTTCTCGTGTATTCATCAGCCGAGGAGTGGCTGATTCAGTGGAAAAATATTCATGCGGCAGAGGGTCAAAGGTCATCAAGCAACGATGGGTTTGATGCTTGTCAGCGATTTCCCCCAGCAGTTTGAGCAAGGCCTGGTGCCCCAGATGGATGCCGTCAAAGTTGCCAATAGTGAGAACACAGTGCCGGTGTTCGTCTTTCAGGTTATGTAGTCCGCGAATAAGCTGCATGATTTACGTGTATGGCTTCAAACTCGACCTGGCATTATTATTTGCCACAGAGCACACAGAGTTTTTTAAGCTGTCATCCCGAACGAATGTGAGGGATCTGGTGCGATGACGTACAAGATCCCTCACATTCGTTCGGGATGACATTAGGGTATGAATCGTATTTAACCCTAATATCTCTGTGCGCTCAGGGCTACGTAGTACTTCGCCCATGCAAGCTGTGGCTAAAGGCAGTTTCTTCACGCCACACTGTTTGATGATAGTTCGTAGGTCGGGCATTGCCCGACAAATCTCTGTGGCTAAAAGCCGTTTCTCTATGCCACGATGTTTGATGATAGCTATCATATTATGAACGCTTGAATTGCGCAGGCCGAACACCAGTGAGTGCAAGCATAATGAAATACACGGCAACGGCGAGGCCGATAATACCGACCAGTTTGATAATGCGCGACAGGCTTGACCAGTCTGTCCACAGTGATAATTCGGGGGTTATGTAAACCAGTGTAGCTGCCATAACGCCCGCCGCCAGAGTAATTTGCACCAGTAATTTACCCCAGCCCGCAGCGGGTACAAAAGTTTCGCTTTTACGCAAACCACGGTAGAGTAAAAATGCATTCAGGTAGGCAGAGAAACTGGTCGCCAGCGCCAGGCCTACGTGCGGGGCTTCGTAGTTGTAGACAACCAGCGGCACTACAAAGGCGATATTCATGATCATATTGGTAACCAGCGCGATGATGCCGATGCGTACCGGTGTGCGAGTATCCTGCCGGGCATAAAAACCGGGAGCCAGTATCTTGATAAGAATAAATGCCGGCAAACCAAAAATATAAGCCATCAAACTTAAACTGGCGAGGTAGGTGTCTGACGCCGAGAATTCACCATACTGGAATAACGAGGCCAGTACCGGGCCCGCTAGCACAAAAAGCCCGACACAGGCAGGAATGGAAATGATGAGCACCAGTCGGCTTGCCCAGTTTAATGTCTGGTTGAATTCATCGCTCGAGTTACGCGCATGCTGCCTGGATAGCGCAGGCAGAATCACTGTGGCCACCGCGATACCGAGTACTCCGAGCGGAAATTCGAGCAAGCGGTCTGAGTAATATAACCAGCTCACACTGCCAGCCACCAGAAAAGAAGCAATCACGGTATCGAGCAACAGGTTGATCTGCGCCACCGAGGAGCCAATCACTGCAGGCAGCATCAGTTTTAAGATTCTGGAAACGCCTTCATGGGACTTGAAACGCGGTTTTGGAATCAGGCCGAG
>QIHT01000045.1 GCA_003229115.1 Gammaproteobacteria bacterium
CCACTGCTGCCTCCCGTAGGAGTCTGGGCCGTGTCTCAGTCCCAGTGTGGCTGATCGTCCTCTCAGACCAGCTATAGATCGTTGCCTTGGTGAGCCATTACCTCACCAACAAGCTAATCTAACGCGGGCTCATCTAATAGCGCCAGGTCCGAAGATCCCCAGCTTTCCCCCCATCCAGTCAAGAATGGGGACTTATGCAGTATTAATCCGGTTTTCACCGGGCTATCCTCCACTATAAGGCAGATTCCCACGCGTTACGCACCCGTCCGCCACTCGTCAGCCAGAAGCAAGCTTCTGCTGTTACCGTTCGACTTGCATGTGTTAAGCATACCGCCAGCGTTCAATCTGAGCTTCAGTTTAATACTCTCAAATTACTTTCTTTTCAGGTGTCTTGCTCTTTGAGAAAGCAAGAAACACTGTTGTTAGCCTGAGTTCAACCTGGGTTGAAAACTTCTAACTTGTTTCTTGGTCTCGCCAACGCAAGCACCCACACAAATTATCTAATCCTGATTGTAAAAGAACAACGTCGAAGCAATAGTGCCCGACGCAGAAGCGGAATTATAACAGCCTTGAATCTCGCTGCGCAAGCCTATTGTGTATTTATTTCTCTCAATCACCTTTCGGTATCGAGTAACACAAAAGCACCTGCATTCACGCCGGCGGCATTGTACATGAATCATCTGGCAATGGAACAGTAACACTCAAAATAAATGGATATTTTTTTCTCACCCGATACAAAATACGCGGATTGATTAAATTTCACTCAAATCAACGCCTAATCGTCACAATATGAACAAACTGTCATCACAAACCAGCCCTTATCTTCTACAGCACGCCAGCAATCCTGTGCACTGGTTTCCATGGGGTGAGGAAGCCCTGAATAAGGCTCGAGACGAAAACAAACCCATCCTGTTATCGGTAGGTTATTCTGCCTGCCACTGGTGCCATGTTATGGCGCATGAGTCGTTTGAAGATGACGACACCGCCAGGCTGATGAACGATCTGTTCATCAATATCAAGGTCGATCGTGAAGAGCGCCCTGATCTGGATAAAATTTATCAAACCGCGCATTCCATGCTCACCAATCGCGCGGGTGGCTGGCCTTTGACGGTTTTTCTCACGCCAGACGAACGCATGCCCATTTTTGCCGGCACCTATTTTCCTGATCAAGCCCGTCATGGTATGCCGGCCTTTACTCAAATCCTGCAGCACATCAGCGAGATTTACCAAACCCGTCAGGATGATATTGCCAAACAAAACATCTCAATTCGAGAAGCCTACGCACGCATAGCAAAAGCTGACACGCAAAACGTTGGAGAATTAAACACGCTGCCGATCGATGTCGCACGCAATCAGATTGAACAACAATTTGATAGTAAGGAGGGTGGTTTTAGTGCTGAACCCAAATTCCCGCACCCAGCCATCATTGATCGCGCACTGCAGCACTGGGCTCGTTCCCGTCATAACAACACAACCGACCCGCGAATACTCCACAGCGCGCTTTTCTCTCTGCAAAAAATGGCCTCAGGCGGTTTGTTTGACCACCTTGGCGGCGGCTTCTGTCGTTACTCAACCGATGCCATGTGGATGATTCCGCACTTTGAGAAAATGCTTTATGACAACGGGCCTTTGTTATGGCTCAACACACAGGCGTGGTGTATTTCCAGTGATATTCGCTATTTTGATACCGCCACCGAAACTGCCGACTGGGTGATGCGTGAAATGCAATCACCTGAAGGTGGTTACTATTCTGCACTCGATGCTGATTCTGAAGGCGTCGAGGGTAAATTCTATGTGTGGACGCCTGAGCTGGTAAAACAACATCTCGATGACGATCTTTACGCTGTCTTCGCTCGCCGCTTTGGGCTGGATCGCCCTGAAAACTTCGAAGGTCAATGGCATCTTCATGCTTATTTGAGCTATCAGGAACTGTCCGATGAGTTAAATACAAACGCGGAAAAATTGCGGGCAGACTTACGCCAATCGCGTAAAATCTTGTTTAAAGTAAGAGAAAAACGCATCCACCCGGGACTGGACGATAAAATACTAACTTCATGGAACGGACTGATGATTAAAGGTATGGCGCACGTTGGCCGAATCCTGGGTCATAAAGACAGCATTGATTCAGCGCAACGTGCAGCTGCATTCATCAAGGCTAATCTCTGGCAAAACCAACGCCTGCTGGCGGCACATAAAGACGGACAATCGCATTTAAATGCCTACCTCGATGACTACGCCTTTCTACTTGATGGTTTACTGGAACTGCTGCAGGCCCGTTGGCACAATGATACTTATGCCTGGGCGCTTGAAATTGCCGATGCACTCATTACCCTGTTTGAAGATAAAGACCATGGCGGTTTTTTCTTTACCAGTCACGATCACGAGCAACTGATTCAGCGCACCAAAACCTGTAACGATGAGGCGATTCCTTCAGGTAGTGGTACCGCCGTACTGGCACTCAATCGTCTGGGTTACTTGTCCGGTAACAAGCAGTATGTTGATACCGCCGAGCGAGCACTCAAAGCCGCCTGGCAGACCATCAATCAGGCACCGGTTTCGCACTGCACCTATATCAATGCACTGGACGATTTCCTCAACCCACCCAACATTCTGATCATCCGTAGTCAGCAAAATGATCACCGGCAATGGCTCGATGTTGTGAAAAATCATTATCTGCCGTCAACGCTGGTTTTTGCCATCCCCGCTGAAATTACACCTCACCAAAACCTGGTTGATAAAAAATCCGCTGAGCACACACTGGCTTATCCATGCGCCGGCTACCAATGCTACGCAACATTAAACAACCTCGACCAGTTGCGCGAATATGTAGAGAATAACAGTTATCGCGTTCAGGAATAGATGACCTAAAGCGCGCTGTTATCCTGTTAAATCATGGCGGTTTTTAGCCAATCTCGAAGTTAGCTGAAAAACAAAACCTTAAGGCTTGCAACACTTACTGTTTTTGGAGTATGGTTGGACTCTGCTAAATACTAATAGTCAGAAGACTGTCTAAATTTTAAATACGAGGATAATAACTATGTCAGATAAACGCAAACTGACCATCATAGCTACCAAGGGAACACTGGACTGGGCTTACCCTCCATTCATTCTCGCTTCAACTGCTGCTGCTCTGGGTATGGAAGTATCTATGTTTTTCACCTTCTACGGCCTGAATCTGCTACTTAAAGATACCAGTGTGCTGAAGATCACACCGACTGCTGCACCCGATATGCCAATGAAAATGCCATTCGGTCCCAAGTGGTTACAGAAAATCGACTTTGGTCCTAAAGTTCCAAACGTTATGTGGAACATGCCTTTCATGGATCCTATCTGCACCATGCTGATGAAGAAAACCATCAAAAACTGTGGCGTTGCAACCATTGATGAACTTCGCAGCCTTTGCCAGGAAGCGGAATGTAAATTCCTTGCCTGCCAGATGACGGTTGACCTGTTCGGTCATGACACAGCCGCTTTCATTGATGGCTGTGATTTTGTAGGTGCTGCAACCTACTTTGAAGAATCATCTGACGCGACTCAGTCGTTGTTCATCTAGACTTCATATTGAAGTTATAAAAAAGCCGCACTTGTTGCGGCTTTTTTGTGGGTGAAAAAAAATTAGTCCACAGATGAACGCAGATAAACACGGATAAAACCTTTAGCCGCAAAGAACGCAAAAGGCGCAAATGTTTTATACCAGAAAAAGCTTTTTTCGCGCCCTTTGCGTCCTTCGCGGCAAAAAAATGTTTTTCATCCGTGTTCATCTGTGGATAATTTAGCCTTTGCCTTTTGCCAGTAAATTTCCATTTGCTCCAGCGTCAACGCGTCAAACGATACGCCGTCCTCTCCCATTAACTTTTCCATAACTGTAAACCGCGAAATGAACTTGGTATTGGCATGCCTCAGCGCCTCTTCCGGGTTCACCTTCATATGTTTGCCCAAATTAACGCAGACAAATAACACATCACCGTATTCATCGAGGATACGTTCATGGTTATCCTCCTGTTTGAGTTCGACATGAAGCTCATCCAGCTCTTCACTTAACTTATCGAACACCGGGTGGATACTCGGCCAATCGAAACCCGTCCCGGCAGCCCTTTTTTGTAATTTTTCAGACCAACGCAAAGCAGGCAAGGTAGAAGCAATACCATCGAGAGCACTCTCACCGGTCTGTTTCTGTTGTCGCTCAGCCTGCTTATGCTCTTCCCAGCGCTTCGCAAGGTGTTCGTTATCCTTAACTTGCTCTTCATCGAAAACATGCGGATGGCGACGCACCAGTTTATCGTTGATGGCTTCAACCACCTCTGCAAAACTAAAATCGCCGTTCTCACTGGCCATTTGTGAATGGAATACCACCTGGAAAAGCAGATCGCCGAGTTCATCCCTGAGGTCATGCATATCGCCACGCTCGATGGCATCGGTGACCTCGTAAGCCTCTTCTACGGTGTAAGCCGAGATAGATTTAAAATCCTGTTCAATGTCCCATGGGCAACCTGTTTTCGGGTCACGCAAAGCCTGCATGATTTCCAGTAATTTTTTTATTTCCTGCACGTCAAAACCTCGCAATAAAAAAGGCGAGTAAACTCGCCTTTTTTCTCGTTAAAAGATTGCTCTGCCAGGTACAGCGCTGACTTAAAACAAAATTGCGTCATTGCGAGCGAAGCGCGGCAATCTTTTTCGGCACGCGTAATTCAGGAGATTGCCGCGCTACCGCTCGCAATGACGGCAGGACAATTTATTTCTCTTAAGTTTAAGTACCGTTCTACCCCGCTATCAGAACGAAAAACGAACGCCTATATGTCCCTTATCATCCAGCTCGACGTCATCGCCCTCAATTAAACCGCCGGACATTTCGACTTCAAGTGTGCGATATCCGATATATGCTCGGGCGCTCGGTGTTATTTCCATTTCCAGAGCAATCCGAAGTTCTACCAAACCCTTGAAATCTGAAAAACTGGTGACATCGGGTGCACCAAAAGCTTCCACTAAAATAGCTAACGGCGTGCTACCCGGAAAGACATAACGAACCTGCCCGCCAATGGCCAGGGAACCACCAGTCTGGTTATCAATCGGAGAAGGGAAATCAACTATACCGCCATAAAATTTTGCACCAACACCAAAATGCAGGCCACGAACATCACCATCGCCACTGCCAGATACGAGTATGGAGGCGGTACCCAGGTAGGAATCATCTTCATTTAAAAACAGGCCAAAGCCCATATCAGCGCCACCATAACCAAAGGTGGCAGATTCGGTCAGGTAAACCAGCTCTGCGGCATCTTTACCCAGACGCAAATCCAGGCCTGAGGCAAAAACATTCGAAACAGGTAATAAGGCTGAAATTATTATTATTGTTTTACGTAGCATATTGCTGCTGCACTCCTTAGAAAATTTCTGGGCAAATGATACCACGATGAAACAGCAAGAAAACCAGGACTGTTTCAAGCTTTCGGCAGAATATCCACTGCCTGTGCTAAAGTTGTCATTTAATCAAATATTTACAACGCAGCCCGTCTGACAATGAAACATTACTCCGTAGGCATTCTTGGCGGTAGCGGATTTGTAGGCTCACAAATTGCCTATGAATGCGCCGCTAACGGTTACTCAGTGCGCGTATTCACCAGGAGTCGCGAACGGTGCAAGCACCTGTTGGTGGTGCCGGGCCTTTCCCTGGTTGAGACCAATATTTTCGACCAGGACCAGCTCAATACACAGCTCAGGGGTATCGATGCCGTCATCAACCTGGTCGGTATCCTCAACGAAAGACAGCACAACGGTAAAGGGTTTCGCAAAGCCCATGTTGAACTGCCTCAACGCATTATTGATGCCTGCCTTTTCAATGGCGTTCAGCGGGTTTTACATATGAGCGCACTGAATGCTGATGCCATCACTGGACCCAGTCATTACCTGCGCACCAAGGGTACAGCCGAAACTATCCTGCACACCACCTCACCAGAAAAACTGCAGGTCACCAGCTTCCGGCCTTCGGTGATTTTCGGACCCAACGACAGTTTCTTTAACCGATTCGCCAGTCTGCTGAAAGCAATGCCTGTCGCTTTCCCCCTGGCATGTCCGGATGCACGGTTTTCCCCGGTTTACGTGGGTGATGTGGCCAGACGCTTTGTACAGGCGCTGGACGATGAAACCACAATTAACCAGCGCTATGACCTTTGCGGGCCTAAGGAATACAGCCTGATTGAGTTGGTAAGATATACCGCCGAACAACTGGAAATAAAACGCCACATTATTGGTCTGCCCGATTTTTTTAGCCATTTACAGGCGGCTGTTTTTGAATGGTTTCCAGGCAAACCTTTTTCTCTGGACAACTACAACTCCCTGAAAATTGACAGTACCTGCCAACAAAACAGCTGTGAAATCACTTCCATCGAAAATATCGTGCCTTTTTATATCGGCAGCAAAGGCATACAGAAAAAATATGATACTTACCGAAAAACCGCGCGCAGATAAATAATGGACAAACTCCATCTACCGGCACTGATCGCCGAGCTACAGAAGTTTTTACCTGCCGATGGTGTGTTGCACTCGGCAGAAGATCTGGCACCTTACGAATGTGATGGCCTGTCTGCCTACCAGGCCCAACCGATGCTGGTGGTTATTCCCGAAACCATTGCTCAGATAGAGTCGATACTGAAACTCTGCACCGAAAAAAACATCCCCGTGGTGGCACGCGGTGCCGGCACGGGCTTGTCGGGCGGCGCGCTGCCATTAGAAAATGGCATCCTGCTCAGCCTCGCCAGGTTCAACCGCATTCTGGACATCAACACCGACGATAGAACCGCACGCGTGCAGCCCGGGGTACGTAACCTCGCTATTTCGGAAGCCGTTGCGTCTCATGGTTTGTACTACGCACCCGATCCCTCTTCACAAATCGCCTGCTCGATTGGCGGCAACGTGGCGGAAAATGCCGGTGGTGTTCACTGTCTGAAATACGGCCTCACTGTGCACAATATAATGAAGCTGGAAATCATTACCATGCAGGGTGAACACTTAACCATTGGCGGTGAAGCTTTCGATAGCCCGGGTTATGACCTGCTGGCCCTGATGACCGGCTCTGAAGGCTTGCTCGGCATTATTACTGAAATAACCGTCAAACTATTACCCAAACCTTCGGCAACAAAAGTATTACTGGTTTCATTTGACAGTGTTGCCACCGCCGGTCAGGCAGTGAGTGACATTATCGCCAACGGCATTATTCCCGCCGGTCTGGAATTAATGGATAACGCAGCCATAAAAGCCGCCGACGATTTTGCCCATGCCGGTTATCCGCGCAACGCTGCGGCAATTTTACTGTGTGAAATTGACGGCACGGTTGAAGAAGTTGACGATCAACTACAACTGGCAAAAAATATTCTGCAACAATCCGGTGCCAGCGAGATTCGTCTTGCCAAAGATGAAAAAGAGCGTTTAAAATTCTGGGCGGGGCGCAAAGCTGCCTTTCCGGCAGTGGGCCGACTCTCGCCCGATTACTACTGCATGGATGGCACTATCCCGCGTTATCAACTCGCCGATGTACTCACACGCATCAAACAACTTTCCGATGAATATAATTTACCCATTGTTAATGTATTCCATGCCGGTGACGGCAATTTGCATCCATTAATTTTGTACGATGCAAATATCGAAGGTGAACTTGAACGTACAGAAGAACTGGGTGGAAAAATTCTGGAAATCTGCGTTGAGGTCGGTGGCACCATCACTGGTGAGCATGGTGTCGGCATAGAAAAAATAAACCAGATGTGTGTGCAGTTCAATTCAGCTGAGTTGACGCAGTTTCACGCCATTAAACATGCCTTCGATCCTGATGAGTTGCTGAACCCCGGCAAAAATATCCCTACGCTGCATCGTTGTGCGGAATTTGGTGCTATGCATGTGCACCACGGTCAAGTTCCTCATCCGGAACTTGACAGGTTCTAGTGGCCAGGAAAAACAAATAAACTACCCCGCCTCAAGCGGACGGGGTATTAATTGTAGGTGCGACTAAATCGCCAGGAGCGATTTGAACGAAGCCCCGAAGGCGAGAGGCATAAGGACATGCCGAATAATTTATTCGCACAAAGGTTATGGCGTCACTATCTGGTCGT
>QIHT01000082.1 GCA_003229115.1 Gammaproteobacteria bacterium
AAAACAAACCTAAAATAAAAGCAATGACAGGCCCGAACCAGAGCATCCAGGTCAACGGCTTAAATGGCGGACGATATAAAACATAATCGCCGTAACGTTCAACCATGAATGTAATAATTTCATCTTCAGTTTTTCCATCCAGTATCATGCTATGAATTTCCTTGCGTAAATCCTGCGCAAGCCCCGCGTTAGAATCAGAAATCGCCTGATTCTGACAAACCATACAACGCAGTTCACCGCTCAGCTTATGAAACAGGTCTTCCTGCTTATCAGAATCAAACACGAAAGCATCCATAGAGTCTGCTACTACAGCAGGTGCCAAAATAAACCATAACGACAAAAAAAATACTCTCATGATTCCATAGACTGTAGTTGCTCAAGTGCTTCCATTAATGCTTTCAGTTTCTTCGGGTCAGAAACCGGTCCAATCACTTTGTGTCGGATGATGCCCTGTTTATCAATAAGAAAAGTCTCAGGCGCGCCGTATACTCCCCAGTCAATAGCTACACGACCATCAAGGTCTTGCACAATGACTTCATAGGGATCACCTAACTGGCTGAGCCAGGAAATAGCATCTTCTGCTTTATCCTTGTAGTTAAAGCCTACAACTCGCAGACCACTACGACTCAGCTGGGTAATCATTTCGTGTTCCTGCCGGCAGGCAAAACACCAGCTTGCCCATACATTTAGCAAAGTCACACGACCTTTCAAATCTTCATGAGTGAAAGTACCTGCCTGGTTCAATAACGGTAACTCGAACTCTGGTACCGGCTTTCCAATAAACGGCGAAGGTACCAGTCGCGGGTTCAAAGTCAGACCTACCGCCAGCATCACCACAAGCAATGCGAAAATAATCAGCGGTATAAAACGCTTAAGCACAAAAGGTTTATTGGGTGTTGTTTCAGTCATGGGAAAAACTGTTAGTTAGTGGCGACTTGTTCGTTCAAACCTTTTACGCGCTGCACAACAGACTGGCGATAACGACGATCACACACTGCTAATATACCGCCAAAGGTCATGAACAAAGTACCTAGCCAAATCCAGCGAATCCACGGCTTATAATATAAACGCATACTCCATGCATCTTTGCCCAGTGGCTCACCCATCGCAGCATAAAGATCACGAAACAATCCAACATCAATCGAGGCTTCTGTCATTGCGTTGCTCTGGCCTTGATAAATTCTTTTTTGCGGATAAAGATCGGCCACTTTTTCACCATCTCTACTAATCACCAGATGACCTTCATCTGCCAGGTAATTAGGCCCGGTCACTTTTCTGATACCTATAAATTTGAAATCATATCCAGAAAGCTCGTAAGAAGAGCCCGGCTCGAGTCGCACATCTTTTTCCTGATGGTAAGTCATTACTATGGTGACGCCGGCAACAAACATGCTCATACCCAAATGCGCAATAATCATTCCTGAAAAGGCCAGAGGCAAACGCTTACTCATCCGTATCCGTTGATACAAACTGTTTAAGGTAGTCATGGCAATCCATAACGCACCGGCTAATCCGAGACCCGTCTTAATATTCAATACACCATCAATAATGAAGGGCAGCACAATACCTATTGCAAGCGAGGCAATGAACAATACCTGGCGGCTGGTTTTTATGCGTTGTGCATCATCTCTTTTCCAACGCAACGCAGGTCCGATGCCCAACAAAATAATGAGGGGGATGGCGACCAAAGCAAACATGGTATCGAAATAAGGTCTGCCCACTGAAATTTTGCCAAGACCTAAAGAGTCAACTAACAGGGGATACATAGTGCCCACAAAAACAGCCACTGCGGCAGTCAAGAAAATAATATTGTTTAACAATAAAGCCGTTTCTCTTGAGAACCAGCTAAAACGCCCGCTGCTCGTCACCGTTGCGGAGCGCCAGGCAAATAAGGCCAACGAACCACCGACAACGATACAGAGGAAAACAAGAATGAACACGCCGCGCGCAGGATCGGTTGCAAACGCGTGCACCGAAACCAGAACACCCGAACGAACAATAAAGGCGCCCAACAGGCTCATGGAAAACGCCATGATAGCAAGCAACACCGTCCAGCTTTTGAAGACACCACGCTTTTCTGTACTGGCCAGTGAATGTATTAATGCCGTACCCACCAGCCACGGCATGAACGAAGCATTCTCAACCGGATCCCAGAACCACCAGCCACCCCAGCCAAGCTCGTTATAAGCCCACCAGCTTCCCAGCGCAATGCCAAAAGTCAGGAAGCTCCAGGCGATGGTTGTCCACGGACGAGACCAACGCGCCCAGGTGGCATCCAGTTTACCGCCAAGCAATGCAGCAACAGCAAAAGCAAAGGCAACAGAGAAGCCGACATAACCCATGTAAAGCATGGGCGGGTGAATCGCCAACCCCGGATCCTGTAATAACGGGTTAAGTGCATTACCGTCAGCGGGTACCGGAAAAATTCTTTCAAACGGATTAGAGGTCCACAACATGAAAGACAGAAAACCTATGCTGATCATGCCCATGACGGCCAGTACTCGCGCCATTAACACGTCGGGCAAACTGCGGCTGTAGACAGCGACTGCGGTTGTCCACAGTGACAAAATTAAGGCCCATAACAACAACGAGCCTTCGTGCGAACCCCATACACCGGAAACCCTGTAAAGCAGGGGTTGTACCAGGTTGGAATGCTGGGATACATACAGCACCGAAAAATCGTGGACTATGAATGCATGTGTTAGTGCCGCATAAGACAAACTGATAAATAGTAACTGTGCCAGTGCGGCAGGTCGCGCCAACGCAATCATCGCCGCATCATTTTTTGCAGCGCCGATGAGAGGCACAATGCTCAAAACAATCGTAATAGCAAAGGCAACAATCAGGGCGAAATGCCCGAGTTCAGGAATCATTTGTGTTCCGCCGCCTTAAGTGCGGCAGCTACCTCGGGTGGCATATAGTTTTCATCATGTTTGGCCAGCACTTCATTAGCGACAAATGTACCGCTGCCGTTCATGGCACCGAGTGCAATAATACCCTGGCCTTCACGAAACAGATCTGGAAGGATACCGCTGTATTCAACCGTAATAATTTTTGCGTTATCAGTTAAATCAAAACTTACCAGCAAACCCTCGGTAGCCCGTTCAACCGACCCAGCAACAACAAGGCCGCCAATACGAAATTCACGACTGTCCGGTGCTTCGCCAGCTTTGACTTCAGTCGGGCTGTAAAAATACTGCAAGTTTTCCTGCAATGCTGTCAAGCTCAACACAGTAGCAACAGCAACACCAAACACCACCATCACTACTAACAATTTTCTTTTACTACGCTTATTCATGACTTGTTTTGCTCTCTTAGCGCCTCTCTTTTTATCGCACGCTTAACTCTGGCGATAACTCGCTTACGCTCAATAATCGGTGACACAATATTTACCACCACCATTAACAGGGTCAGACCATAGGACGTCCACACAAAAACTGCGTAACCGCCCATGTGAAGGAACTCTGACCAGTTGAATTCAGAACCGTTCATAACTTTTCGATTAACTCCCGCACCCAGCGGCGATTGCGGTCACGGTACAGTACTTCATTTCTTGCCCGAACTAATACCATCGTCGCATAAAACAGCTTGGCAGCCACCGCCAGCACCAACAGGGGAATCAGCATATCAATATGCATCGACGGCTTATCAAACTTGGCCACTGTTGCCCCCTGATGCAGGGTATTCCACCATTCTACCGAATAATGGATGATGGGGATATTCACCACACCAACAATCGCCAACAGGCCGCTCGCCTTGTCTGCGGTACGCTGATCTTCAATGGCTGATTGCAGCGCCATGTAGCCGAAATAAAGAAATAACAGGATCAATTCGGAAGTAAGACGTGCATCCCAGACCCAGTAAGTACCCCACATGGGTTTGCCCCAGAGCGAACCGGTGACCAGTGCGAGAAAAGTAAACCATGCGCCAATAGGTGCGCTTGCTGCGGCAATGGTATCAGCCAGACGTATCTGCCAGATCAAACCAATAGCTGCTGAAATAGCCATCACCACATATATAAAGAGTGACATCCACGCTGCTGGCACATGAACAAAGATAATGCGATAACTTTCGCCTTGCTGATAATCCGTTGGTGCAACAAACAAGCCCATATAAAAACCATACACGCCCAGCAACAACGCACTGACCGCAAACCACGGAATCAGTTTTGCTGACATCTCAAAGAAATGTTTTGGCGATGAAAATCGCTGCATCCAGTTCCAAATAGCTCTAAACATAATTTTTTGTACGCATCATCGTGATGCGGTAATTCGTAATGCGACTGCCGTCGCCAAAGGTGCTAATGATAATGCTAACGCCAGCATCGCGCCTAAAAAAAGCATCTGCCCGCGCACGCTTAAACCATCGCTGGCAACATCAACCGCATTGGCACCAAAAATAAGTACCGGTATGTACAGCGGTAGAATAATGAGTGACAACAATACGCCACCCCGGTTCACCGCCACCGTTAATGAAACACCAATCGCGCCCACCAGGCTCAATACCGGCGTGCCCAATAACAGGCTAAGTACCAACACGCCCAGCGCTTCATCCGGCACATACATAAACAGGCCCAGCAACGGTGCAATCAACACCAGCGGCAAACCCGTTAACAACCAGTGCGCACTTACCTTGGCCAGTACTAAAATCACCAGCGGATTAGGACTGAGCATCAACTGGTCCAGCGAGCCATCCTCATAATCCTGCTTGAACAACCGATCCAGCGATAATAAAACAGACAACAAGGCGGATACCCAGATTACCCCTGGGGCCATTACCCTGAGCAAATCTTCGCTGGGTGCTACTGCCAGCGGGAATAAAGTCACCACCAACACAAAAAATATAAGCGGGTTGGCGAGCTCGTGCCGCGAACGAAACGCCAGCCGCAAATCGCGAACCAGCAAATAGTAGAATGCTTTTAGCATTGCTGATCCAGATTCACCGAATTCATTTCACACGGCAGTTGCATACCATGATGCGTGGTGAAAATGACACTACCGCCGCTTTCGCGATGCTCAACAATCATCGACTCCACCAGCTCGACACCCTGTACATCCAGCGCCGTCAATGGTTCGTCCAGTATCCATAAGCGTGCTTTGGTCAGCAGCAAAAAGGCCAGTAACATACGGCGTTTTTGCCCGGATGACAAAGCCTTGCCGGGTACATCATCAAAACCGGCCAGACCCACTTTATCCAGCGCATCCTCAATCAGCGCCAGCGAAACAGACTGCGAGCGCGTATCCAGCAGCACGCGTATATTCTCAAAAACCGTCAAATCAGCCTTGATACAGGTCAGATGGCCGATATAAACCATGTTCGCGTAGTAATCTTCGCGACTGCGGCTTACATCCTCGCCCTGCCACATCACCGTACCCGCGTCCGCCTGACGCAAACCACAGAGAATACGCAACAGGCTGGTCTTGCCACTGCCATTGGCACCTTCTATCTGCAGCACTTCACCCACACCGAGCTCTACAGATAACGCTTTAAACAACAGGCGGTCATCGCGTATGCACTCAAGATCGTGCGTAGTGAGTAGTGATCCGGTATCAGCCATAATCGGCGTATTCTATCTGCTGCCTGCTGTCATGCCTAATGTACAGGCATCTATTTTTCGGCACTGAAAAAAAGGGACGGCATTGCCATCCCTTTTAACCTGTATCCCATCAATTAGAGCCTAATGCAAACTCGCGATATACTGAGCAACCGCTTCAATTTCTTCCGTGGTCATTATCGCCAGTACATCTCGCATCAGCTTGTCCTTATCGTTTGAGCGCGATCCATCTTTAAAAGCATTCAACTGCTTGAGAGTATACGTTGCGTGCTGTCCACCCAGTTGTGGGTAACCAGCAGCAGCCATTCCAGCACCCGTTGGGCCATGACAACCCTGACAGGCTGGCACGCCTGTTTGCAAATTGCCGCCTTTGTATATTTCACGACCCAGTACCAGTTTGCCCTCATCAGCAGTGGCAGCACTCGCTAACTTCTGCGAGGCATAATAAGCACCGATATCGGCGGCATCCTCATCACTCAAGGCAGCGACCATACCCAGCATCATGCTGTCCTGACGGCTTGTATTGGCCTTGAAGTCTGCAATCTGCTTAACCGTATATTTTTCGCCCTGACCCGCAAGTTTGGGAAAAGTCGGCACCAGGCTGTTGCCGTCCATACCGTGGCAGCCACCACATGCAGCCGCTTTATCTTTACCTGCCGCCGCATCACCCGCAGCATGAGCCGCACCTGCCAGCGCTACGCCCGCCAATGATAAAAACAGAATAATGCCTGATACAATTATCTTCTTCATTACGTCAAAACTCCGCATAAATCAGCCCACCTGTGGGCAAAAAGTGGCGAGATTCTACACCAAGCAGCCTGTTTCATAAAGCCGGAGAGCCAAACAACCGGTTAAACATTGATCCAGGACAACTCTGAAAAGCAAGACACTTAACTTAAGCGCCAAAAAAAGCAAAATTGCGTCATTGTTGCATGTGTTAGCCAACTTGTTGATAGATTTGAAGCAGGCCTGCATAAGGGTCGTTGCAGGCAGGGTCCTGCTGCCGGAAATCGCCGGCAACGACAAAACCTTATCCCGGCCTACGGCGCAGGTTTTCTATCATCGCAACCTCGTAGGGTGGGCAATGCCCACCGTTTACCCCATTAACGCCACACTGTGAGCTGGCGGGCAATGCCCGCCCTACGAAACTGCCGAGACTGGAAGGAGTCACGAAATTGCTGACGGTTTTATTTTACCACGAGGAATTTTTATCAAGTTATCCTGAGAATTCCCAGCGCCTTAGGTTGTTTTTGATGCCCATGAGTGGATAATTCACCACCCATGAGCCACCCGCAGATTAATCACTACTACCGCCAGGCAAAATTCCTCATCAGCGCTGCCAGCGAAAAGCAATTTCCCAAAGATGGCCGCCTTGAAGTCGCTTTTGCGGGCCGCTCCAATGCTGGCAAATCCAGCGCAATCAATACCTTATGTGACAATAAAAGCCTCGCTAAAATCAGCAAAACGCCTGGCCGTACTCGCCTGGTCAATTACTTCACCATCGACGAGCAACGCAGCCTGGTTGATTTACCCGGTTATGGTTATGCCAAAGTGCCGCTGCCCGTAAAACAGCAGTGGGAAAAACTGATGGAAAACTATCTGCAACACTCGGAAGCCTTACGTGGTCTGGTGATTATTATGGACATCCGTCATCCACTTAAGGATTTTGACCTCCAGATGCTGAACTGGTGCGAACATTTTGGTTTACCCGCCCACCTGTTGCTAACCAAAACCGACAAGTTGAAAAAAGGACCTGCGCAGGCAGCGCTACTAAAAACCAGGAGAGACCTTACCGAGCAGGGTTATGATGCCAGCGCTCAAACATTCTCCGCGCTCAACAAAACCGGACTGGATGAATTGGTCAACAAAATAAACGGCTGGATCGATTTGCCAGAATAAAAAAACGCCCGGCCAAAAGGCCGGGCAAAGTAGGCTGGAACCGACTTGGGGAAACCGGTTCCAAGATGGCTCGCTCAGGGAGGTAAGCAAGCCCACGCCGGGCTACAGCGCATTCACAAATGGCTTTTAGTGAAATCTTATTAATAATTAAAGACGAGCCTCGAACGAAGTCAAAAGACATCCGATGAAAGGTCTAAAAGTCGAACTAAAACGGGGATTTTCGGGGCTTTTTATCCCTAAAAAAACTTCTATAACTTATTGTTATTCAAGATGTTACGATGCACACCATGTTTTTTTAGAAGATGCCTGATGCAAGCTGTTGATATTAAATTTTGACGAAAAAAAATTAAATTTTGACGAAAAAAATAACAATAAGACCCTGTGGATTATCTTGCTGGTGGTTATCAGTTCAAGCTTATTATTCGCGCTTAAATGGTGGCTTACGGTTGAATTTGTCACCGGGCATTAAAAACGGGTGCATTTTTTCTGACAGGTATTGTAGAAGATAAAACCCAGTATGTAGTCACGGAATTCATCGGCGCTCATATTGCCACGCAGAGCATTGGCGATATTCCAGAGTTGTTTCTCTAGTTCTTTTTTGTGTGCTTCAACTATGTTTATTTTTGTTATTTGTATATATTCAATATGGCGTTACCACTATTATTCTGCCCATTTAAAACACTGTTTTAAATTATTGCAATAATCAACTCTTAGTAGTTTTTTATTATGTTGCAGGTTGCCCACAATAATACCGGGCGCTATACCAATAGACGCTGCAAAATCACTTATTGATGCTTTTGTAAAAACACCATTGCTAATAAATTGAGAAAATGCTTTTTTTGGAATCAATTCATTTTCGGCAAAGAGATTTGCCTCATTTTCTTTCTCAGTGTCGAGTCCATTTGCACCTTCCAGAAACAATTCTTTTTTTCCATGCAGTAATATATGCCCCGCTTCATGGAAGAAGGTAAACCAGAGGTGATCATCGGTTTTGTATCGCAAGCTAAGCTGAATGACAGCTTTATTTGCACTTACCCAACGTGTTGCACCGCTAACACATGTTTTCGGCAGTGAGCGTACAAAAACCACTGCCACACCTGCCGTAGCACACAACGCCTGCATTGCAGGCACAAAAACTTCAGGTGACTGCGTTGTTAGTCCACGAATTTCATCCAGTGCTTTTCTGAAACTAGCTTTATCATAGCTATCACATTGGATTGCTGACGCTTCGATCTCCCCCTGTCGCAACCAGGCAGACACAGCCTCTGGATAGACTTGATGTGTACCGTGCTTACGATAAGCAACTTTCAGGCTCGGCCAGATATCATCCCATTGATCAACACTTGCGATTCCCAGAAATCGTAATACTTCTACGAGCTGTTCTTTTTTATCGGTAAACTTGTCTATCCAGCCGAATTTGACCATTGAGCTTACAGGTATCTTTTTCAACCAATCCAGATCCTTCTCTAGCTGATCTTCTTCTGCGAACCTTGCCTGAAATTCCTGATACTGTGTCTCTAAATTCAGCCAATAATCTGCTGGCATGCCTAAAGCACGCTCAAACTTAATCGCTGTTTCAGAGGTAATAGCGGATTTACCCTTCGTTATAGATACGATATGTTTAGGCGTTAAACCCGTTCGTTTTGCCAGTTCCTGCTGGATCATGCCTCTTAATTCAAGCTCATAGGCAAGAACATCACCAGGAATAATCCCGTAATCTGGTTGGTACTCATTTTTTGTTTGTTCAATCATGGGTATCCTCCACTCCTTTTATTTCAATAATTGTTACTTTGCTCCAATCAAGCCCACCCTCATCTCTTATAGGCACTGGATCATGATCTGGCTTAAAAAGAAGCCGATAAGGGTGGTCAAGATCCATGCTCAATACGCCTTTCAGGTTACCTTTTAACTCATGACACCTATTTGGAGAGCTATATGGTGGTGCAAAAATGCCAAGGTTTGGCGCAGCACGCAACGATGCCAGGACAATTTTTAATACCCTGGACTTTTTTGGACCGTATGCCTTTATCATGGCTTTGCTTTCATTTAGTCGCTTTTTTAGCTTCTTGGTAGCAAAAGTGATTTCCATTTAGGATATTCCGTAGATATCATTAACCTATATGGTTAATTATTTTAGCACGTATTACCGACAAAGAAAGACAAAATTATTGAAGGTCCCTCGTGGGAGGTGGCTAAGGTTTATTGATTTCGACGCTATATTCAGCCACGCAAGTATTGTTCCCTTATCATGTTTGCTGCTTCGATATTACGTGCATCGCCCGTCGACATCAGGTCGGCATAGATCAATAAGGGTGGGCAAAGTCTGTGTGCCTCATCCAGCTCCTCTGGTTCAAACTTCCAGAATGGTTCCAGCAATTCAAAGTTACCGTTCGCATCTCGTACAGGCTGTACAATTATTTTCGCCAGCCTGGTGAATTCCGGTCGGCCATAGACGGTGATTTTCTCTGCTCGCAAATATCTGGTTAGTACCTCTGCTGCCGGTTCACCGCCCAGCCACATTTGATTTTTTTGCCAGTGATCATAGGTGAATTCCTTCCACCAGTTTGCCTGAAGAATCTGGAATCGCTGCGCTTTTAGTTGTGGGCGCAGCTCTCTGGGATACGCCTCTACCCAGTTATCGATCAGCCTTTCTTTGTTTTCCAGTACCAGACCTTTTGTTTTGCTTCTGTATAAAAAACCCTCCTGCTCCAGGTCTTTGATGACATTGCCTACGGTACCATTGGCAACACCGGCATAGTCGGCAATTTGTCGAGTGGGTGCCTTCAGCATATTTGGCATGGCTAGCAGCGCAAATATAACTTTTAAGCCTGCCGCTCTAAATGCTCTGTTGTAGCCCTGCTTAGTTATTTCTTCTGGTCTTTTTCTACCGGTGACATAAATAAAAGTATTCGGCGTTTTCAGATATACATTGCCAGCAACATCCAGAAACGGGACATCCAGCTCTTTTAGTTTTTCAGCCACCTGCGTTGTTACGTACTCTGTAATCAGGATACCCGGACGATTAAATCTTTTTAGGTTGGTGAGTGCCGCATTCAGCGTTGCAGGTCGGATTGTTTTCTTAACTTCCGCCAGTAATGTGGGGGCATCATACAAGTTAATTTCGGCATCGGCATAACCTACAGGCAATCGAACATCTTCCGCTACTACCTCTGCGTAGAGGCCTGTCGTTTTTCTAAATGCCGCTATAGCATTTTGAAGTATTTGATTTGCGGGTTTCATGTCTAAACAAAAGAGGTCAATTAACTAACGCTCATCCAATAATGTACATAAATTAATAGTGTACACGTTACGTGTACAATGTCAAATGATGTACACATAACGATGAAATACTTAAAACACGAATAATATTAGTAAAAACAATGGGTTATTATGATGCTCTATATCCCCCCCCAAAATGCATTACCAATACACGTTATGGTTTGTAAGCAATTTGCCACAGAGGTCACAGAGCACACAGAGAAAATCTTTTATCGTTACCTGCATATCAGGCTTTGATATGTAGTCATCAGTATTTTATCTGGCAGTTACCACCAATAAGCATGATATGTAATGACAATCTAAAAATCTCTGTGTGCTCTGTGACCTCTGTGGCAGAATCTTTTGACTTAACCAGCGGGCTGATTACTCTAATGCGCCTCATCCCAGTTACTACCATGACCAACATCAACAACTAAAGCCACGCTTAAATCTGCTGCGCTTTCCATGTTCTTGATAAGCAGCGCACTTAAATCCTCAAGCTGTTTTTCAGGCACTTCCACAACCAACTCATCATGCACCTGCATCACAACTCGCGCATCAAGTTTACTTTTACTTAATGCTGCATCCACATTAATCATCGCGCGCTTGATGATGTCGGCAGCCGTTCCCTGCATCGGCGCGTTAATTGCGGTGCGTTCTGCGTATTGTTGACGTTGTTTATTGCGCGCATTTATTTCCGGCAAATACAATCGACGACCAAACACCGTTTCAACATAACCTTGTTCATGTGCAAGCGCTCGCGTGTCATCCATGTATTTTTTCACACCGGGATAACGTTCGAAGTACAGATCAACATAATCCTGCGCTTCGTAACGACCGATGTTTAGCTGTTTAGCCAGGCCAAATGCAGACATGCCATAAATCAGACCAAAGTTAATCGCTTTGGCTGCACGGCGTTGTTCGTTTTCAACTTTATCGAGTGCAACGCCAAATACTTCTGCTGCCGTTGCACGATGCACATCAATTTCTTCGGCAAACGCATTGAGTAAACTTTTGTCCTGTGACAAATGCGCCATGATGCGTAATTCAATTTGTGAGTAATCTGCTGCGACTAAACAATTCCCTTTGTCGGCAATGAATGCCTGACGAATTCGACGACCTTCTTCGCTGCGAATCGGGATGTTTTGTAAATTAGGATCGGTGGATGACAGGCGTCCGGTTGCAGCAACGGTTTGATTGTATGAAGTATGTACACGACCGGTTTTTTCATTGACCTGTAGCGGCAACTTATCAGTATAAGTTGATTTGAGTTTACTCAAACTGCGATGCTCGAGAATCAGTTTGGGCAACTCGTAATCATCGGCCAGTTCCTGCAACACATCTTCTGCTGTTGATGGCTGGCCTTTGGGGGTTTTACGGATAACTGGCAGCTCAAGCTTTTCAAACAGTATTGCCTGGATTTGTTTCGGCGATGCCATGTTAAACGTTTCTCCAGCAGCATCAAAAGAGGATTTCTCTACCTCAACCATGCGTTTGGCCAGTTGTTTGCTTTGTTTTTTAAGCATGGCAACATCCACTTTTACGCCATTGCGTTCTATACCTTGAAGCACAGGCAATAGTGGCAGTTCAATATCGCGATAAATTTTTAACAATGATGGTTGCGCTTTTAGTTCTTCGCTTAATTTTTCATGCAAGCGCAAGGTGATGTCGGCATCTTCTGCAGCGTAAGGCCCGGCCTGCTCCAGACCCACCTGGTTAAAGGTGAGTTGCTTAACACCTTTGCCAGCAACGTCTTCAAAATGGATAGTATTGATGCCGAGTATTCTTAATGCCATGTTATCCATGTCATGTCTTCGCGTGGAATCCAGTACGTATGATTCCAGCATGGTGTCTTCGGCAATGCCCTGTAATTTTATGCCGTGGTTTTTCAGTACGTGGGCGTCGTATTTCAAATTCTGTCCGATTTTTTCAATTTTGTTATCTTCGAGCAGTGGTTTGAGCGCACCTAACACGATTGCTTCATCAAGTTGTTGCGGCGCATCAGGGTAATCATGGCCGAAAGGTACGTACGCTGCTTCACCGGCTTTTACTGCAAAGGAAACACCGACAACTTTTGCCTGCATATAATTCAAACTGGTGGTTTCTGTATCAAATGCAAAGCGTTTGGCTTTTTTAAGTTTCTTTAACCAGTTATCAAAAGACTTTTTATTGAGTACGGTTTCGTATTTAGTTTCTTTTTTTGCTGCCTGCTGTTTATTCTCGGCACCGCCGGCCAGTTCATCCAGCCAGCTACGAAATTCCATTTCTGTATAAATCTTTTCGAGTACTGCGCGGTCAGGTTCTGATAATTTTAAATCATCAATTGAGTCTTCAAGATCAAGATCACATTTAATGGTTGTTAATTTGCGCGACAATGGTAATTGATCGAGTGCACCGCGCAGATGTTCGCCCACCTTGCCTTTGAACTCATCAGCATGCTCAACGATGTTATCTAGCGTCTGGTATTCCACTAACCATTTTGCTGCGGTTTTTGGCCCAACCTTTGGCACGCCGGGAATGTTATCCGAGGTATCACCCATCAACGCGAGATAATCAATAATTTGTTCAGGCTTAACACCAAATTTTTCTTCCACGCCGGCAATGTCCATATGCGTATTGCTCATGGTATTAATAAGTGTGACGTGATTATTAACTAATTGCGCCATATCTTTATCGCCAGTAGAAACCAGCATGTCTTTTTTACCTTTGCTCGCTTGCGCTGCCAACGTGCCGATAACATCATCGGCTTCCACACCCGGTACAGAAATTAATTTGAACCCCAAAGCTTTAACCAGATTATGTAAAGGCTCTATCTGATTTCTTAAATCATCCGGCATCGGCGGGCGTGTTGCCTTGTACTCCTTATACATGTCATGCCGAAAGGTTTTGCCCTTGGCATCGAAAATGACTGCCATGTATTCTGGCTGATATTCATCACGCAATTTGCGCAACATATTGATAACCCCATAAACCGCACCCGTCATCTCACCCCTGCTGTTAGTGAGGCGCTGCAACTGCGGTACGTGATAAGCACGGTACAAATACGAAGAACCGTCAACGAGGATAATGGGTGGAACTGAATCGGACATGGGTTTTCCAGAATTAAAAGTGAAAAAGATTATCTCAAACGACTATGCTTATGGGTAGCTATAAACATAAAACAATAAACAAGCCCCGCTGGAGAATCCATTGCAAGAAAATAAAGAACGTAAGCTGCGCCGCCTGAATCCGGTCAATGATGCTGCCCTGATCAGAGAGTCCTGGAAAATTTTCCAGATTATGGCTGAATTCGTCGAGGGCTTTGAAAAACTGGCGCGCATCAAGCCTTCGGTGAGTATATTCGGTTCTGCCCGCACTGACCCCGAACACAAGTACTACAAAAAGGCTGAGGCTATCGCTAAAGCTCTCTCTGACGCGGGTTTCTCTGTGGTCAGCGGTGGCGGCCCGGGCATTATGGAAGCCGCCAACAAGGGAGCCCAGCAGGGTAAATCGCCCAGCATTGGCCTGAATATTCAATTACCTCACGAACAGTCTTCTAACGATTATCAGGATATTGGGCTGAACTTCAGACATTTTTTCTCGCGCAAGGTGATGTTCGTGAAATATGCCTCAGCTTACGTGGTCTGCCCCGGCGGTTTCGGCACACTGGATGAAATGGCCGAAATTCTGACCCTGGTGCAAACCGGCAAAACCCGGAATATTCCGATTATTCTTGTACATAAGCCTTTCTGGCAGGGTTTGCTCGACTGGTTTAAAAATACACTGGTTGAAGAAGGCACGATTGATGCCGACGACCTGAATCTGCTGCTATTGATCGATAAGCCTGAGGACATCGTGCAGGCCATTTTTGACTTCTATGAAGACCGTGACTTTGAGCCTTCAGAAGAGGAACAGGAAGTTTTGTCGCATTTGTAGGGCTGTTTTTTGCCACAGAGAGCACACAGAGAAA
>QIHT01000173.1 GCA_003229115.1 Gammaproteobacteria bacterium
TGTGCTAACGGATTTTCAAGATACTGCTGTATCGCACGCTTCAATGGACGCGCACCGTATACGGGATCAAAACCCGCTTCACCCAGTTTATCCAGTGCCGCATCGGTAATTTGCAGTTCGATATCCTGCTCGTTCAAACGTTGTCGCAAATGTTCAATCTGGATTTTTGCAATAATACGAATCTGTTCACGACCTAACGGGTGGAACACCACCGTTTCATCAACACGGTTAATGAATTCGGGTCTGAAATGCTGGCCGACGATATCCATTACCGCTTTTTTCATATCATCATAATCACCACTGGTTGATAGCTCCTGAATTTGATGCGAGCCCAGATTTGATGTCATGATAATCACCGTGTTTCTGAAATCTACCGTTCTACCCTGACTATCAGTTAAGCGACCATCATCGAGTACCTGCAACAACACGTTGAACACATCAGGATGCGCTTTTTCGATTTCATCAAGAAGAATGACCGAATAAGGTTTACGCCTCACTGCCTCGGTCAGGTAACCACCTTCGTCATAACCCACGTAACCCGGTGGTGCACCGATTAAACGTGCAACTGAATGCTTCTCCATAAACTCCGACATGTCGAGGCGCACCATGGCTTCCTCAGTATCAAACATGAATAAAGCTAATGCTTTGGTTAGTTCTGTTTTACCCACACCGGTGGGACCGAAAAACATAAACGAGCCGTTAGGTTTGCTCGGGTCTGACAAACCTGCGCGTGAACGACGTATGGCATTAGCGACAGCCGTGACAGCTTCGTTCTGACCTACCACTGTTTTCTCAAGCTCTTCTTCCATACGCAACAGTTTTTGCTGTTCACCTTCCATCATTTTAGTGACAGGAATACCCGTCCAGCGAGAAACGATTTCAGCAACTTCATCACCGGTTACCCTGGTGCGTAACAGGTGATTTTCAGTTGGTTCATTTTCTTCTGCCTGCGCCACCTGTTCCAGTTGTTTTTCCAGTTCCGGAATACGCCCATATTGCAGCTCTGACATGCGACTCAAATCACCCGCACGACGCGCAGTTTCGAGCTCCAGTTTTGCGCGTTCAATTTCCTCTTTCACATTTTTAGAACCCTGCACCACCAGCTTTTCTGCTTTCCACTGTTCTTCAAAATCACTGTATTCTTTTTCCAACGCGCTTAGTTCTTCCTCAAGCGCTCTCAAACGTTGTTTGGTCGCTTTATCTGTATCTTTCTTCAATGCTTCACGCTCTATTTTCAACTGGATGATTCTGCGATCAAGCCTGTCCATCACTTCCGGTTTGGAATCTATTTCCATGCGGATACGACTGGCCGCCTCATCGATTAAATCAATCGCTTTATCCGGCAACTGGCGGTCACTAATGTAACGGTGCGACAAGGTCGCAGCAGCGACAATAGCGGGGTCGGTAATATCAACACCATGATGCACTTCATAACGTTCTTTTAAGCCGCGAAGAATCGCTACGGTATCTTCGACCGTAGGTTCATCAACTAATACTTTCTGGAATCGACGCTCAAGCGCGGCATCTTTTTCGATATACTGGCGATACTCATCCAGCGTGGTAGCACCAACGCAATGTAATTCGCCACGTGCAAGCGCAGGCTTTAACATGTTACCGGCATCCATCGCACCCTCAGCTTTGCCGGCACCTACCACGGTGTGCAATTCATCGATAAACAAAATAACCTGGCCTTCCTGTTTGGAAAGGTCATTGAGCACCGCTTTTAAACGCTCTTCAAATTCACCGCGAAATTTGGCACCGGCAATCAACGCACCCATATCAAGCGACAATACACGTTTGTTTTTCATACCATCGGGCACCTCGCCATTAATAATACGTTGCGCCAGACCTTCAACTATGGCTGTTTTACCAACACCGGGTTCTCCGATTAAAACGGGGTTATTTTTAGTGCGACGCTGCAATACCTGCACTGTTCTGCGAATTTCTTCATCACGTCCGATTACCGGATCAAGTTTGCCCTGCTGCGCGCGCTCGGTTAAATCAATCGTGTATTTTTCCAGCGCCTGTCGTTGTTCTTCTGCATTCGGATCATCCACACTCTGTCCGCCACGAACATCTTCAATGGCTTTTTCAAGACTGATTTTATTTGCCCCGGCAGTTCGCAATAACCCACCCAAACTGCTCTTGTCATCAACTGCTGCAAGAATAAATAATTCGCTGGATATATACTGGTCTTTACGTTTCTGTGCCAGCTTGTCAGTTTGATTGAGCAAACGGCTTAACTCATTGGAAACTTGAACATCACCCTGATGTCCTTCAATGGTCGCCATGTGATCCAGCGCTTCAGCCAGTTTGCTGGCCAGCACATCAACGTTAACGCCCGTACCCACCAGCAAATGACGCACCGTACTACCATCCTGCTCAAGCAAGGCAGACATTAAATGGTTAGGTTCTATAAATGCGTGATCGCGCCCGACCGCCAATGATTGTGCATCAGCCAGCGCACTCTGGAATTTACTGGTTAAACGATCCATTCTCATGATTAAGCCTCAATATTTAGTTATGCAACTTATATAAGGTCAACAATCAATTTTTCAATAGCGCATGCAGGCTAAAGGCTAAATACTCTAGACACGGTTCTGCATCCTGAATGTGAGTTTTTTGCCGCGAAAAACGCAAAAGGCGCGAAAAAAAACAAAACTTAAATTTGTATTGATTCAAACTTGACCTACCAAAACTATGATCATGTCACCATACTGGCTGATATTATTATTTGCCACAGAGGTCACAGAGAAAACCATTAAATAGTGTTACCCGACACTTGTAGGAGCGGCTTTAGCCGCGAATTGCGCCATACAAATGTTCGCGGCTAAAGCCGCTCCTACAAGTGCGTTTATATTGCATAAAATTAATACGATTTTCTCTGTGACCTCTGTGGCTGAAAACTATCTTTTTATGTCACGCTCTTTGGTGATAGCTGACAGGTTAAATCTGAACAAATATAGTTAAAGTTTTGTTTTTTTGCGTCTTTTGCGTTCTTCGCGGCTAAATATTTTCGCTTTTAATCCTGAAAAGCTACTTCACTAGCTCACTCGCTCATCCAGATCAAACTGGCCATACGTCCGGTGTTGCCATCACGACGAAAGGAATAGAAATTTTCTTTATCAGTACAGGTGCACAATCCACCGCCAAAAACCTGATTTACACCCAACTGCCCGAGTTCGATTCTGGCGAGCTGGTACATATCACACAACCAGTGCTGTTCATCTTTTTGTTTGAAACACTGACGCGTAGCATTGTTTTTTTCGGTAAATGATTGCACCACTTCAACTCCCACTTCAAAAGCATCAGGCCCTATAGAAGGCCCTAACCAGACCAGGCAATTTTCTGGCTTGATCTGCGTGGCAGTGAAAGTGGCGCTGATAACACCGTCCAACAAACCCCGCCATCCTGCATGGGAAATCGCTACACGGCTACCATCTTTATTGCTAAAAAAAACAGGCAGGCAATCCGCGGTGAGTACAGAACACACCGTGTCTTTACCTGAAGTCCATGCAGCATCGGCATCAATATCATCAAAACAATTCGCATCGACAACCCGGTTACTGTGTGTCTGTTTCAACCAGCAGGGTTCTGAAGGTAATTTGAAAGATGCCTTTAGTAATTGTCGATTGCTGGTCACAGCTGAAGGCAGATCTCCAACGTGTGAGGCTAGATTGAAACTGCCATAAAGGCCTTCGCTAACACCACCTGTTCGTGTTGTCGTAAAAGCATGGACATTATCCGGCGCCGACCAATCGGCAGCAATGCATTCAAGAGGCTGCCTCGGTAAGCCTTTAACCATGCTTTTCAAGATCATTCTGCATAGCACTTAAAAGTTGTTGCATATCTTCAGGCAAATCGGCTTGCCAGGAAATATTTTCACCGCTGACAGGATGTTTCAAACTTAATCGCCAGGCATGCAAAGCCTGCCGGTTAAAACCTCTCAACAAATCAATAAATGCCACATCCGCTTCAGCAGGAATACGCGGCCTTCCTGCATAAACCGGATCACCTACCGCCGGGTGACGCAAATGTTGCATATGAACCCGTATCTGGTGGGTTCGGCCAGTTTCCAGCTCGACGTGAATATGACTGTAGGCACGAAATCTTTTTAATACACGGTAGTGCGTCACCGAAGGCCGGCCATCTTCACGCACTGTCATGCGCACTCGATCATGTGAGTGGCGACCGATGGGCTCATCCACAGTGCCGCCGCCAGTCATCACACCATGAACGATTGCCTGATATTCTCGATGAACCTCGCGTTGTTGTATTTGTTCAACCAGGTATTTGTGCGAGATCAGGTTGCGCGCAACCACCATCAAACCGGTGGTATCCTTGTCGAGGCGATGCACAATGCCCGCGCGCGGTACGCCAGCCAGTGACTCATCATAAAACAACAGGGCATTTTGTAAGGTGCCCCGATGATGGCCTGCCGCCGGATGCACCACAAAACCTGCGGGTTTGTTAATGACGATCAACGACTCGTCCTGGTAAACGATATCCAGTGGAATGTCTTCGGGCAGGCAGCCCTCGTCAGGTTCGACGGATTCGATATCCAGCTGCAATTCCTGATCGCTGAAAACCTTTACTTTGGGCTTGACCTGTTTGCCTTCGAGCAGGATCTGCCCCTGCTGAATCCACTGTTTCAGGCGATTGCGCGAATAATCGGGAAACATTTCCGCGAGCGCACTATCAAGGCGTTGCCCGGACAGAGCTTCAGGGATACGTACTTTTGCTGGAAACTCAGACATTTAGGGCAACTCAATTGGACTGAACTTGGGTATAATGCGCTATTCTAACGGATAACACGTAAATCAACCGATTGTTTCTATGGTCAAATTTCTACTTATTACTCTGATTTTGTTGATTCAGGCATGCGACAACGTAAAAGATGAACTGAATGAAAACTGGTCAGCTAAAGAATTCTATGAGGAAGCCACCGATGCCATGGACGCCGGCGAGTTCCAGACAGCGATTAAAAACCTGGAAACACTGGAAGCAAGGTTCCCGTTTGACCCTTATGCCAAACAGGCCCAGCTGGATATCGCCTACGCCTACTACAAATTCGAGGAACCTGATTCCACCATCAGCGCTATCAACCGCTTCATGCGCTTACATCCGCGAGACCCAAACCTGGATTACGCCTATTATCTGAAAGGCCTGACCAACTTCACCCGGGGCAGCGGCTTTCTCGATAGCTGGGTACCACGTGATCCTGCGCGACATGATGCTGAAGTATTGCACAGCGCCTATAACGATTTTGCCACCCTGATTCGACGCTTCCCCAACAGCCGTTATGCCGGTGATGCTTACCAACGCATGACTTTTTTACGCAACGAAATGGCACAAAAAGAAATATCCATTGCCGAATTTTACCTGGAACGTGGCACCTGGCTATCAGCCGCCAACCGCGCCAAGGTGGTTATTGAAAGTTATCAGGATTCGATGTGGAGTTACCGGGCACTGGAAATTATGATCACCTCTTACAAAAATCTGGGGTTAGATGATCTTGCCGCAGATACACAGCGTGTGCTTGATATCAACGTACCCGTTTTGAAACAGGCGGTGCCTGGAACTGATATCGATATTGAAGCACCACCGGTAATCACAAGGAACGATGCGTAGAAGTGCGGGTTGTTAGTCTCTCGTCGTTAGTCTTTGGTCTTTGGTCTTTGGTCTTTTGAGACTAACGACGAAAGACTAACGACTGATAACCATCTATTTCTTCCGATATCCCGATGTAATCGGATACCTCCTGTCCCGACCAAACGCACGTTTGGTAATCCTCACTCCCGGTGCTGACTGCCGTCGTTTGTATTCATTCCTCTGCACCATACCCAGCACCTGTTCAACAAGCTCACGCTCCAGACCCGTCGCAATAATCTCATTCATCGGCATATCCTGCTCCACCGAAAGTTCCAGTATTCTGTCCAGCACGGCATAATCTGGCAAGGAATCCTGATCAAGTTGATCGGCACGAAGCTCTGCTGTGGGTGGCCGGGTAAGCACGCGCTCAGGAATAACTGTGCCTATAGTATTGCGATAACGGCACAACTTATACACCAGCGTTTTGCTCACATCCTTAAGCGGTGCAAAACCGCCGGACATATCACCGTAAAGCGTGGCATAACCCACTGCCATTTCGCTTTTATTGCCCGTGGTTAATACCATGAGCCCGGTTTTGTTGGAGATCGCCATCAATATCAAACCGCGACAACGTGCCTGTATATTCTCTTCAGTGGTATCTACTTTTTTACCTGCAAACGGCTCTTCCAATAAATCCAGAAAAGCGGTAAACGCTGGTTCGATAGGAATAATGTCGTACTTCACATTCAATGTATTCGCTTGCGCCTCAGCGTCTTCCAGACTCATGTCTGCCGTATACCGGGAAGGCATCATAACGGCATGCACATGTTCCGCACCCAGAGCATCTACGGCGATTGCCAGGGTGAGTGCGGAATCAACGCCACCAGACAGGCCGATAACAACACCCTTGAAACCGTTGTTATGAACAAAATCTTTAACCCCCAGAACCAGCGCACGATAAACAGCTTCTTCTTCTGCCAGTGCTTTTATCGTTCTATCATCGACCGATGTAATTTTTGAATCAGTCACCTCAACAAATTCAATCACCGGCTCAAAAGCTGCGGCACGATGCAACACTTCACCTTTGTGATCAATGACCAGAGATTCTCCATCAAACACCAATTCATCCTGACCGCCCACCATGTTAAGGTAAAGCACCGGGCACTGGCTTTCGCTGACACGTTGCTGAAGTATCTGTACGCGTTCTTCGTATTTACCGGTGTGAAATGGCGATGCATTGATGACCAGCATCACCTGCGCACCCGCTGTTTTTGCGTCTGCAATGGGCCGTTTCTCCCAGGCATCTTCACAGATCGCCAGACCAAAGTTCACGCCGTTCAACTCCACCACCACCGGTTCCGAGCCTTGCGCAAAATAACGCACTTCATCGAACACTGAGTAGTTAGGCAGGACATGTTTATGGTAACTGGCAATGCACTCGCCTTTTCTGAGCCAGACGGCGGTGTTATATAAATGCCCGTCAGTCAACATGGGCAAACCCAGCACCAGGTCTATATCCTGAATTTCATGTTGTATTCGTGCTAATTCGACTTCTGTTTGCGCAATAAAACCGGGGCGATGTAACAGGTCTTCCGGCGGGTACCCTACTAAAGCCAACTCGGGAAATATTACTAAATCAGCTCCCTTATCGGCGGCGAAGTTCGACAGCCTGATTAACTTATCAGCATTACCTTTAATGTCGCCGACAAGAAAATTATCCTGTACCATGGCGACTTTGACGGGGTTATTCATGCTTGCCTATCCTGCGAAACGGGTTGAATATGTAATGAATACGTTGTCTATAAAAACACGATTTTATCAATAATCTATCTGGAACTTTATACTTTTAATATGTTTCGTAGCCTGATTATTATTGCCGCACTGGCACTGGTTTATCTGCTGATAAAAAACCGCCTGCAAGCACGCCGCAAAAATAAACCAAAAACGTCATCAAAAAGCTCGGAAAATACCGTGCAATGCCTGGAGTGCAAGACTTATGTACCCCACTCTGGGGCCATCTCTTCAAAAGACAAGTATTTCTGCAGCAAACAGCACCAACGCGACTGGCAAGCCAGGCAAAAATAGAAATTGCTAAATGAGCAACCCTGCAAGCTATCTGAAAGACAATACTTCCTTAAATCCTAGCTGGTACTGGCTTCGGCTGTTTAATTATTACTGTTTAATTATTACCGCGGCTTTCTATCACTTTTATTTATAACCGTTTACTTAAACGGCTGGGCTGAAATGCTCATCAACCCGGATTACTACCAGCCTTTCATTTTTTATACTGCGTCAGTGGCTTATATTATTGCCTTTGTAGTTTTCATGCCAAGCATCCATCAACAAAGGCCACGACTGGAAACGCAGGTCATCCTGCAAACCTGCGTTGATATCAGCATTATTATCGCACTGATGTATGCCAGTGGCGGCGTACGTTCAGGACTCGGCATGCTGTTGATTATTAACATTTCCATGACCAGCCTGTTTTTACCAAAGCGCCTGACCTTGCTGTT
>QIHT01000121.1 GCA_003229115.1 Gammaproteobacteria bacterium
CCGCCAACGCTATAAAAAATCGTTGTTTTCCCATATCCTAAGGAAATGCCCCAAAAAATAACTGTAAAATTGCCTGCGTGCAGGCGTATTAAATACCTATAGAATCAATATATAGCACAAGATTTGTCGATTTTTTCAAATCATCCATAAACCGGTCAAAATGCCACATTCAGCTTAATTTGACGTTTTTAGAACTGAACACCATCTGCAACCATGAAAATATCAATCAACGGTGAAAATCATACACTTAGCGAGCCAACCAGCCTGAAACAGTTGGTTTCAGAGCTGGGTTTTGAAGATAAACGGCTAGCCATTGAGGTTAATCAGGCCATCGTGCCTCGTGGTGAATATGCGGATTTTTTGCTCAAGGATAACGATAAGGTCGAAATCGTACATGCTATTGGTGGCGGCTAGATAACACCTTGATTGCGGACTTAATGAGGCGATCGCTGTAAACTGCGGCTCCTGACAAATATCTAAACCTCTGGAATAATTATGGCTACGACCGCAGAAGCGCTGGATCCCAGCCTTAACACCCCGCTAACCATTGCAGGAAAATCTTACCAATCAAGACTGCTTGTGGGCACGGGCAAGTACAAAAACAATGAAGAAACCCGGCGAGCGATTGAGGCCAGCGGTGCTGAAATCATCACTATCGCTATCCGCCGCACCAACATTGGCCAGAATCCAGGCGAACCTAACCTGCTGGATATTCTACCCGCCGACCAGTACACCTTATTACCTAATACGGCGGGATGTTACACGGTGGAAGACGCGGTACGTACCTGCCGCCTCGCGCGTGAGCTGCTCGACGGCCACAAACTGGTCAAACTGGAGGTGCTGGGCGACGAAAAAACCCTGTTTCCGGATGTCACCGCCACCCTCGAGGCTGCCGAAATTCTGGTCAAGGATGATTTTGACGTTATGGTTTACACCAACGATGATCCTTTGATTGCCAAACGCCTGGAAGACCTCGGCTGTGCTGCGGTGATGCCACTGGCCGCGCCGATTGGCTCCGGTCTGGGAATTCGCAATCCTTACAATATTCTGACTATCGTTGAAAACGCCAGCGTGCCGATTATTGTTGATGCCGGTGTTGGCACGGCTTCGGATTCCGCGATTGCAATGGAACTCGGATGTGACGGCATATTGATGAATACCGCCATCGCTGCTGCGAAGCATCCGGTGTTGATGGCTTCAGCGATGAAAAAAGCGATTGAAGCAGGTCGTGAGGCATTCCTGGCAGGGCGTATGCCGCGTAAACGTTTTGCATCGGCATCCTCTCCCATTGAAGGTTTATTTTTTTAGATCTTTCACCGCAGAGGCGCAGAGAAAAAATTAACATCTGCTTCAAAAAAACAAAGTGCAAGTAGGTTGGGTTAGCCCCTCGGCAAGCTCGGGATAAACTCCGCGTAACCCAACATCATGCCGTATTCAAAAATATTGGGTTACGGCAAAAACGCCTAACCCAACCTACGAGCCATTCCCAAACTTGAAAAAATGACCGAGTCCAAAAAGCGCACTATCCGAAGTTGTTTTACGACAGGGCCGCTTAACTACTGCGCAACAAAAAGCTTTTGATAACTACTGGCAAGACTACGGCATTGACTTCGGTAGTGAGCTTATCGACCTCAAAAAAACCTTTGGGCGTACTGCATCGCTAACACTGGAAATCGGTTTTGGTGATGGCAACTCGTTATTAGAACAGGCGCAACTTTTTCCTGAACGTAATTTTCTTGGTATTGAAGTACATCGCCCAGGAGTTGGTCACTTGTTACATTGCATTCATAAAGAAGGCATAAGTAATTTGCGAGTTATTCGTCACGACGCGGTGGAAGTACTGGACCAACAAATAGCTGACGACAGTCTCGACTGTATTCAATTATTTTTTCCCGACCCCTGGCATAAGAAAAAGCACCACAAGCGCCGCATTCTCCAGAACTCATTTATCAATACCGTCCGTAATAAACTCAACACCGGCGGCACATTTCACATGGCCACTGACTGGCAGCACTACGCTGAACATATGCTTAAAGAAATGGAAGCGGCCGAGGGTTTTAGTAACAACGCAGCTGAAGGCTATTTTTCAACCGACAAAAGAACACGACCACAAACCAAATTTGAGCGTCGTGGCTTGAAACTTGGCCACGACGTATGGGATCTGGTTTATACCAAACACGCATAAGACATATCGATTCAAACCTGGTTCGACAAAACTATGGTTATGTCATTGTAATGACAGACAAGTTTCGTAGGGCGGGCAATGCCCGCCAGCTCAACAGGTGGCATGGCTTGAACATACGGTGGGCAGTGCCCACCGTACAAACTTAGGACAACTCTAATTAATATCGACCAGTTACAACGTATCGAAGAGTTGCTAGTTTTTTCCAGTTGCAGTGTCGTCCTCTTCAGACGACTTATCATCAGACGGGTTTTCCTCGCTCGGCTCTTTGGTGTCAGCCGTAATTGTTTCAGCCGCTTCTTCTTCAGCAGCGGCTACTGCTTCGGCTTCAACATCACTTAAAGGTTTCGCAATACGTAGTGGGCAGGTATCTTTGTGATCTTCGCCCAACTTTTCCCATGCGTACTTAAAGGCATGAGTACGTAAACGGAAGAATTTTTCCTTGCCATGATTTTCCACAAATTGGGTGCGTTTAAGAATATCCATAATTTGTAACTTGGCACGCGCGAATAATAACTCAATACCCAGGGAGTCCAGTCGTTTGGCTAAATCGTGCAGCATTTCTTCGCCGGTAGCATCTATCTCGTTAATTCCTTCAGCATCAATAATGACAAATTTAAGATCAGGCTTGCTCGCTACCCGATCGAGTATGGTGTCAGAAAAGAAACCCGTGTTAGCAAAATATAATGAGCCGTCAAAACGAATTACCGAAATATTGTCACAGGTGCCCAGTTTGTGAGCTTCTGCATCACGTAGCGTACCGTCCGGGTCGCGCGATAGTACTGAAATACGTGGCCGCATGGTGCGGAACAAATACAAACCCAGCGATAACACGACACCCACCACGATACCTTTTTCAAGATGCGGCGCAACAATCAGCGTCAGCAGAAAAGTGGTCACGGAAACGATGCCGTCATGCGGCTGGACTCGCCACGCATAAATAATGGGTTTGATTTTAACCAGGTTAATCACCGCCATCATAATCACTGCGGCTAACGTTGCCTGTGGCAAGTGATACAACAATGGGGTCAGGAATAACAAGGTAATGCCAACCACGGCACCAGTGACGATGGCTGAAAAACCGGTAATCGCGCCGGAACTGATATTAACCGCAGAACGTGAGAACGAACCTGAAACCGCGTAGCCCTGAAACATGCCTGAAAACAGGTTAGCCAATCCCTGTCCAATCAGTTCCTGGTTAGCGTCGAGTTTTTGTCGTGTTTGCGCAGCCATCGCCTTGGCAATAGAAATGGCTTCCATAAACCCTATGATGCCAATGACGATGGCGGTCGTCAGTAATTGAACAATAGTATTCCATTCAATATTTTCCGGCAATTTCGGTAGCGTTAGACCTGCTGGCACCACACCCACTACCGCACCACCTTTCTCAGCAAAGTCATAGGCATAAGAAAAAATGGTGGTGGCCACAACAGCAACCAGCACATTGGGAATTTTGGGCGAGATTTTTTTCAACACCATCATGATCGCAATCGCTGCCAGACCTACCATCAATGTTAGCAAGTGCGTATCACTACTGGCAGCCACAATCACTCGCCAGATGGTTTCATAATGATGCTCCGCTTTCTCTACCGTCACACCAAACACTTTACTCAACTGTGAAGTGCCAATAATAATGGCAGCGGCGTTGGTGAACCCGATAACCACCGGATGTGATAAAAAATCCACCAACACACCGAGGCGCAACATACCAAGCGACAACTGGAAGATACCGACCATCAACGCCAGCGTCATGGCATAAGCCACGTAAAGATCAGGCGTTAGTGCCAACGGTTCCAGTGCAGCCGCTGTCATCAATGAAACCACGGCAACTGGCCCGGTCGCCAACTGTCGCGATGAACCAAACAAGGCCGCCACAATACCCGGCAGGAAAGAAGCGTATAAACCGTAGTAGGGAGGTAAACCCGCCAGTTGTGCGTAAGCCATCGATTGCGGTACCAGCACAAGAGCGACAGTGACACCCGCAATAACATCGGCCTGCAGGACTTTAAGTTCTCTGCAACGGCCAATCCAGCGCAAAAAAGGCAATA
This sequence comes from Gammaproteobacteria bacterium, assembly GCA_003229115.1. Classification (GTDB taxonomy): domain Bacteria; phylum Pseudomonadota; class Gammaproteobacteria; order SZUA-229; family SZUA-229; genus SZUA-116. The sequence goes on from QIHT01000121.1 coordinate 4,231, forward strand.
AGCGGCGCGGATCCGCTAAAAACAATTTGATATCAAACATAGTGTCTCGTACAGGAAATGGCTATCAAAATCTGTCTGTATTACAGGAACGCACCTTAACACAAGCCCTTATCGCACCTCTACAATATGGCTCAGCCAACCTTGTTCCTTAATAACTGGATGAATGCCTCTGACACGACGTTATTCAAGGTGGTACGTGTTCGCGCTATCCACAATGTCCGATGAATGCGCAGACCCTGCACTTTAATACGATACAAACCCTCTGTGCTCAATGCCTCCTCGACCGAAAAACGCGGTAGAAAACTGACATGCTGACCGCGTTGCAACATTTCGACGATGGTGTCGGTTGAGCCAACTTCCATGGCTATCGGCAGTGTCTCAATACCAATATCCTGCAATGCTTTATCAAGTGTGACGCGCATTGAAGAACGTGATTCGCGCAGTACATAATTCAGCTGCTTCAGTTCTGCGAGCGGGATCATGCCACAACCCCATAATGGGTGAGCCTTGCCGCAGACTAACACCACTTCATCGTCCAGCCATTTCTGCACCAGAATATCGGGGTGGTCGGGTGCCTGCTCCAGCAAGGCCATATCCGAAAGCCCGGTTGCCAGCCGGGTCTGGATACGACGGGTGTAACCCATGCGGCTTTGAATGCGATAATCCGGATACGCTTCAGCAAAGTTCAGCAGCAACTCGGGTAACAGGTGCTCACCGATAGAACCGGTCACCTCAAGACGTAAGTTGTTCTCGCTCACCTGCAATGAATCGAGATCATCCAGTAAGGAATGCTGGTGATCGAGTACCAGGCGGGCGTATTCATAAACCCTGACACCCGCCACCGTCAATTCCAGGCGACGGCCTTCGCGCTGCATGAGCTGCAAACCGTAACAGGTATCCAGTGCTCGTAACCGCTTGGTCACCGCCGGCTGGCCAATATTCAATTGTCGCCCAGCCTCAGCCACACCGCCATGCTCAACTACCGCTCTCAGGGCGGCGAGATTTCTCAGGTCCGGCAGGCTTCTATATTCCATAGTGGAATATTAGTATATATTTATTCATTTGTTATAACTCCGCGAATACGACATTATACCTACTCTTTTTGTGGGTTTTTGAACATCTATGAAACCGCGCGCACTTAAAAATAATTACATATTTCCTGTTTGGAATACATCCAATACTGACTTCGAGGACGAAGACTGATGATAGCCCTGGCTGACGAAGAAAAAACCGTCGCATCCCCCTCCCAATTTAGCCTCAAGCAGTTGATTGCTGCTGTCATTTTTCTGGGCGCCGCATTATTGCTGGCCAGCATCGTACCCAGCATCGAAATCGCCTGGGTCACCGGTTTGCTGATGCTAACCATTTACCTGTTTGCCTTTGAAGTCGTGGGTGTTGATGTCGCCGCTATCAGCGTCATGGTATTACTGGGTTTGACCTCAGTGTTAGCCCCCTGGATGGGGCTTGAAGCCGGCCTGGTCGACAACACACATTTGTTCGATGGTTTTGCCTCCAACGCGGTAATGTCCATTATCGCGGTGATGATTATCGGCGCCGGTCTCGATAAAACCGGGGTCATGAGCAAAGTCGCGGCGTTTATCCTGAAAGTGGGCGGAACCACAGAAGGCAGGATTATTCCTATCATCTCGGCAACCGTCGGCTTCATTTCCTCTTTCATGCAAAACGTCGGCGCGGCGGCATTGTTTCTGCCGGTGGTATCACGCATCTCGGCGCGTTCTGGTCTGCCCATGTCACGCCTGTTAATGCCCATGGGTTTCACTGCCATTCTTGGCGGCACCATGACCATGGTTGGTTCCAGTCCGTTAATTTTACTTAACGACTTGATACTGACTTCCAACAAGGCGCTACCCGCCGAACATCAGATGGAGACCTGGGGACTATTTTCTGTAACACCTGTTGGCATCGCATTAGTCGCCACTGGTATCCTTTATTTCGTGCTTGCCGGTCGTTTCGTCTTACCCAAAACCAAAAGCGAAAGCAACACCAGTGGCTCCGACCCGATGCAATACTTTCAGAAAGTTTACGGTGTGTATTATGCACTCTCTGAACTTAAGGTCACCGCGGGCAGCGATCTAATTGGCCAGAAGTTTGATGCGGTAGAATCAAAATATCGCGTCCGCGTTATTGCTACTAAACGCCCTGGCTCTACTAACCGTATTGGACCTGGCGCTCTGACTCGTGATGTTGCTATCGAAAAAGACATGATTCTGGGCATCGTCGCAGACCCTCAATCATTGACCGCATTTGTTGAAAAATACGACCTGAAAAAATTTCCTCGACTTACTGTATTTGCAGATGATTTATCTGCCAGCAAATCAGGTATTGCTGAAATCGTTATTCCACCAGGTTCAAGCCTCATCGGTCAAAGCGCGCGTGACATCTGGATGAGAAAAACCTACGGTCTGGCATTGATTGGCCTACACCGCAACGGTGAAACCCTGCGTGAAGGTGATGATATTCGTAACATGCCATTACAGGCTGGCGACACACTCATTGTGCATACCGCATGGACAGCACTACAACGTATAGAGAAAGATAAAAATTTCGTCGTGGTAACAACAGAGTATCCGCGTGAAGAAATGCGGCCGCAAAAAGTTGGCTGGGCCGGACTATTTTTTGGCATTGCGCTATTCATGGTGTTGTTTACTGATATCCGTCTTTCGGTGGCTTTGCTGACAGGTGCAATAGGCATGATTCTATCCGGAGTATTAAATATTGATGAAGCTTATGAAGCCGTAAGCTGGAAAACGGTGTTCCTGCTTGCCTCGCTGATTCCTCTAGGACTGGCCGTAGAAACCACCGGCACAGCCAAATGGATTGCCGAACAGGTATTAGTTGTTGTTGGCCATTACGATATCTGGGTTATACAACTTGCTGTCGCTGTACTCGCTACCTTCTTTACGCTGGTGATGTCGAATGTCGGTGCAACCGTGTTACTGGTGCCACTGGCGGTTAACATTGCGATTGGTGCTGGTGCCAATCCGGCGGTATTTGCACTCACTGTCGCTATTGCAACCTCAAATTCATTCCTGATTCCTACGCATCAGGTAAACGCCTTAATTATGGGGCCAGCAGGTTATCGTGTGTCTGACTTCATGAAAGCCGGCGGCATCATGACCGTGCTGTTTCTGATCGTCATGATGGTAATGATGAATCTGGTTTTCGAATAAATAACCAGAGCTTCCCCCCCTTATGAATTTATTGATGAAATGCTTCAGCCTCACGGTGCTGCTTGGCCTGTCCGGCACCGCACTGGCATCAGAGACCAGCGAGCAGTTACTTGATTTAACAAATCACTGGGTCGGATTTTTTTCGGTTGGCGTTTTTATACTGGCTTACCTGCTGGTGATGGCAGAAGAATATATTCATCTACGCAAATCCAAACCCGTGATTCTTGCTGCTGGAATTATCTGGGCAGCGATAGCTGCAGTTTATGCCAGTAACGGCTTACCCCATGCAGCCGAAGCCGCTGTTCGTCACAACCTGCTGGAATATTCCGAACTAATGTTGTTCCTGCTGGTGGCGATGACTTACATCAACGCCATGGAAGAACGCCAGGTTTTTGATGCGTTGCGCTCATGGCTGATTCAAAAAGGCTTTAACTTCCGTCAATTGTTCTGGATGACCGGTACCCTCGCCTTCTTTATTTCACCGGTTGCAGATAACCTGACAACCGCTTTATTAATGTGCGCCGTGGTACTCGCTGTTGGTGGCACAAATATGCGATTTGTCAGCCTGGCTTGCATCAACATTGTCATTGCTGCAAATGCCGGCGGCGCTTTTTCACCTTTCGGCGACATAACCACATTGATGGTTTGGCAAAAAGGTATGGTTGATTTCTGGGATTTCTTTGCGCTGTTTATTCCCTCTGCCGTCAACTTCCTGGTACCGGCAGCGATCATGAGTTTTGCTATACCCAACGAGAAACCTGAATCCTGTGACGAAGAAGTGAATATGCGGCGCGGCGCAAAACGCATCATCGTTTTATTTTTATTAACTATTACAACCGCCGTTAGTTTCCATAACTTCCTGCACTTACCACCTGTTATAGGTATGTTGACTGGCCTCGCCTATCTACAGTTTTTTGGTTTTTACCTGAGAAAGACCCACTTCAAACAAAAAAATGCCTCACCATTCGACGCTAAAAAATCGGAACAACGCATTGGCGATGTCGTGCCCTTCGATATCTTCACTAAAATCGCCCGCGCTGAATGGGACACTTTGTTTTTCTTCTACGGAGTCGTGTTGTGTGTCGGTGGCCTGGGTTTTATTGGTTATCTTGGACTTGCTTCAGAACTCATGTACAACGAATGGGGTGCAACCAACGCCAACATAGCCATCGGAGTACTCTCGGCGATTGTCGATAATATTCCGGTCATGTTTGCCGTGCTAACCATGAACCCTGATATGTCAACCGGTCAGTGGTTACTGGTCACCCTGACGGCCGGTGTTGGTGGCAGCCTGTTGTCCATTGGTTCCGCCGCGGGTGTCGCACTTATGGGACAGGCGAGTGGTAAATATACTTTCTTCAGCCATCTTAAATGGACACCGGTTATTGCGCTCGGTTATGTCGCCAGCATTGTTGTGCATATGTGGATTAACCAATCTTATTTTTAGCGACATAATTTCAGAATTTTATTTCACCGCAGACAAATTTTTCTGGAGAAAATTTAAACAGCCAAAGGCTGGCCCGAAGGGCGGAACCCATGGATGGGTGGAGTAAACGCAGAAGGCGTAGAGAAAACCTTTATTACGTGTATCTGTAGGTTGGGTTAGCCCCTCGGCAAGCTCGGGATAAACTCCGCGTAACCCAACATCATGCCGTATTCAAAAATGTTGGGTTACGGCAAAAACGCCTAACCCAACCTACGAGC
>QIHT01000065.1 GCA_003229115.1 Gammaproteobacteria bacterium
ACTCCCAATGGATGAGGCCGCTGCGGAACTCGGGCATTAAAAAGCAATGCCCTCAGACAGTCCTCGCGGACAACCCCTCATCCATTGCTCGTTCCTCGGCGACTCCAACGGGGCCCAAGGTCAAAAGCAGCAGACTTTCGCCACAGGTGTCGGAGTCGCTTTTTTTCGACTCCGACACCTGAGATACAAGAATGGATGATGTTGGTAACCTTGCTTTGAGTATGGATTAAGAGTAAAAACATTGTTCGCGTCCGTTGTTAAAGGATTGGCTATATGACGAAGTCCCTCGTGCACACTCATTTCGGTTCCGAAATCGAAAAGCAAAGTGTTGATTTAATTGATATTCAGATTTTTATATCCCCTAATGTCTTTTTTTAAATCGGACATTTCGGGGCGTTAATTGTAGTTAGCCATATAAAAATGATAAGAGCAGGCCATATAAATGAAATTAACACCGATTCTGGTAATTGGGTATTTCTAGATATTGGCTTTGCAAATAAAGCAAAAAGTTGCGGTCTGCTATTCGGTGATGGTTCGCCAACAGAAGTAACCTTTAATGATGCAGTACAAAGCATTTGCAAATATATAAAAACATGCAATGGTTCAATTAACCTAGTTATTGAAGCACCTCTATCAGTTTCATTCGATGCCAATGGCAACCCTAAAGGCAGAAGAATAGAAAAGCAAAATAAAAAAACACGTTACTGGTATGTATCGCTAGGCACTACAGTAATGGTTGCCGCAATATATCTAGTAAAAGCAATAATTGAAACAAAGCCAATCAACGAAGTGCGCTTGTTTGAAGGGTTCGTATCGTTTAAAAATAGTAACGAACAAACTAATCATTCAAATGATGTATTATTACTTCGAGAGATTGTTAACAATAAAAATACAAAAGCTATAATTGATCCAGGCGCATTAAAAATGGACGAAACAGACAACATTCAAAGCGCATTTTTGGTTACTGGTATAGATTTAGGCGTACCACCAATTCTGATGCAAAATGGCTAACAAGGCACTGCAGTTGACCCAGCAATACGCCGCTTCGCTACACAGCATATTGCAGGTCAACTGAGTTTAGGCGTTATACGATTGCAATCGGAGATTTACAATTAAAATATATGAAATAATTCTAGATCCTGATGTACTGGTTGAGTTAGCTACAGAAGAACTAGCCTACAGCCTCTTGCAGGTTGCATCCACAAACCTTCAGAATGGTATAGTCAACAGAGAAGAAGTTATTTCCATCAATCCTCAAGCTGGTCAAGAAGCTCCATATGATAGAGCTAGAACACATGATATAGAACTAGCATTAATAGAGGCACTGCATTGGTTGGAAGTAAATGCACTTTTGTTACCGGCACCAGGTATAAACGGGAATAATGGCTTTCGCGTTATAGGACGTCGTGGTACAGAATTAATAGACCGTGAACAATTTGATTCTTTTCAACGAGCGGCATCATTTCCAAAATCTTTACTCCACCCATCAATTGCCGACCGTGTTTGGATAGCCCTAGCAAGGGGTGAATTAGCTGACGCAGTATTTAATGCATTTCGTTCAGTCGAAGAAGCAGTACGGGAGGCCGGTGGTTTTGACAACACAGACATAGGTGTTGATTTAATGCGTAGAGCATTTAATGCTGAAAACGGTCCATTAAATGATGCAACGCAACCAGTCGCAGAGCGTGAAGCACTAATGCATATGTTTGCTGGTGCAATAGGTTCATATAAGAACCCGCACTCTCATAGAACGGTTACAATAAATGACCATGTTGAAGCTCAAGAGATGGTAATGCTTGCATCTCACTTACTGAGAATCATAGACTCTCGCAACCAATAAAACTATGCATGAAAATCGTATAATAAATCGTTCGTGTGGGAATATCACTACGCTTCGCAAAATCCCGTGAGTTCAACGTTATACGTAAAAGGAATTAATTGTAGTTACATTGAAAAAAAAGGACAAATATATGGATAATATTAATGGATTTACTGAAGATGAATTATGCAGGGAAATATCAAAGAATGGCGCAACACTAAAAGTAATATCTACAAAGACCAGCGAAGGCGAATGGCAGCTTGCAATTCTAAATGAGAAAGGGATAAGTTCAAATTGGTTGGAGTTATTTCCAACTGCACAGTTAGCTATAGATACAGGAATCGAAGCGATAGAAAAAGAAGGTGCAAAAGAGTTTGTAGATGTTGAAGGCTTTGAGTATTTAAATTAGTGAAAGATATTTGGGGTCAGAGTAAAATTCTTAATCAGAAAGTTGTTAATTCTCAAGGTGTCTATCGTGATCCATATGTGTATGCAATATGCGCACGATCAATATATCCTGTTCACGAGGTATATAAAAGATGATATGACTTTCATGTTGAAAGCATCGATAGGCTTTTCTTAAGTCATCAACTGCTGTACCCATTTCCGGGTTTCTACCGAGGAGTTCAAGACAGTTATCGAGTGACTGGTAGTAGGCTTCTGCGTTTTCCAGTCCGAAGTGTGTGATGGAGTAGGTAAGAATATTGTCTATGTCGTTAGCTGCTTCCTTGCTGAGTCTGTACATATTAGAAACCGTGTTTCTCTTTTACATCTTGCCAGATTTCCTCAATACCGCGTTCGGATTCACCGCTGTTTTCACCAGCGATGAGTGCTTTGAGCAGGGTTTCACGCCGGTCTTTATAGTCCTGGTCCTGCCGGATGAGATCGCGCACGTAGTCACTGGCATTGCTGTAGTGACCGGTCTTGATCTGGTCTTCCACCCACGACTTCATTGGGTCTGGCAGGGATATGTTCATGGTTGCCATGGTAGAATCCTCCTGCCTTAAAGATGGCATAAATTGGCAAAGATTGCCATAAACTTGTCTGGGTTTTAGTGTTTTTTTCGTTTTTGATCTTCGGACCCCGTTGGAGTCGCCGAGGAGCGAGCAATGGATGGGGAGTTGTCCGCGAGGACTGTCTGAGGAAATTTGTCTTTTAATTTCCGAGTTCCGCAGCGGCCCCAGCCTTTGCGAGTGACGAGGGAATGCCCATGTTTTTTATGGGTACGACGTATTCGGGGTGTCTTTTTGTTTGGTTACTTTATTTTGGACAAGCAAAATAAAGTAACTCGCCAACGGGCGAAACCATGGGCTTCAGAGTAAGACAGACAATGCAGAAAACAGGAAAACTAAAACCAAGATCCTCACGTCGCCTATAAAACAAAAACAGGCTCCTCAGGATGACAGAGTGATGAACTCGGGACGACAACTCAAAAAAATCAACCCCCCTCTCGCTATACTGACAACCCCCACCAAAAAAGTAGAATGACTCACAATAAAAGTGAGCAACCATTGAACACAAAACACACTCCCCAAATGAACCCCCAACAGGCCAAAGCGGTTCGTACCATTGATGGTCCGATGCTGGTGCTGGCGGGTGCGGGTAGTGGAAAAACCCGTGTGATTACTGAAAAAATTGCCTACCTGATTGGCCCCTGCGGCATATCAGCTAGCCGCATTGCGGCGGTCACTTTTACCAATAAAGCCGCGCAGGAAATGAAATCCCGGGTCAAAAAAATCACTGGCAAAAAGGAGTCCAAAGGACTCAAAGTATCGACTTTCCACCGCCTGGGTTTGAACATTCTTCACAAGGAATACGCGGCGCTGGATTACAAAGCCGGTTTTTCCGTATTTGCGCAGCAGGACAGCATCACTACATTGCAGGAGCTGTTGCGTACCAGCGGCGAGCGTGGCCTCGAACTGGCTGGCCGGGCACAGGCGCAAATATCGAGCTGGAAGAATGATGGCATCATGCCCGAAAGGGCGGCTGAATTAGCCGAGGATAACCAGCAGTTATTGCTGGCTCAGCTTTATACAAAGTATCAGCGTCAACTGCATGCTTATAATGCGTTTGATCTTGATGACCTGATTTTGCAGACGGTGCAGCTGTTTAAACAGCACACCGATATTCTGGATGCCTGGCAGAACCGGATTCATTATCTGTTAGTCGATGAGTATCAGGATACCAACGCCATGCAATATGAGTTGGTCAAAATGCTGGCAGCTAAACGGCGTTGTTTGACGGCTGTGGGTGATGATGATCAGTCGGTTTATGCCTGGCGTGGAGCAAAGCCGGAAAATCTTGAGCAGTTATCAAAAGATTTCCCAGACCTTAAGCTGATCAAGCTGGAGCAGAATTACCGCTCAAGTGGTCGCATTCTCAAAGTTGCCAATGAACTGATAAAAAACAATCCACACGTTTATGAGAAACGTTTGTGGAGCGAGCTGGGTTTTGGTGAACCGGTACGTGTTATTCAGTGTAATAGCGCCGAGGATGAAGCCGAGCGTGTTTGTGTGGAGTTGCAGTCACACAAACTGCAATCAGCTAAAGGGTATGAGAATTACGCTATTCTGTATCGCGGTAATTTTCAGGCACGAATTTTCGAAACCTATTTGCGCACCATGAATATTCCTTATGTCGTTAGTGGTGGTATCTCGTTTTTCGAGCGCACGGAAATTAAAGATGTAGTGTCGTATTTACGCTTGTTGGCTAACCCGGATGATGATGCGGCATTCCTGCGGGTGATTAATACGCCGCGTAGGAACATCGGCCCTGCTACGCTGGAAAAACTGAGCAAGTACGCAGTTAAACGGGATATAAGTTTACTGAGTGCCTGTGGTGAAGTCGGGCTGCAGGGGCAGTTGTCTGCCAGTGCTTACAAAAACCTGAACAAATTTTGTGACTGGTTATTACGCCTTGCAGATCGTGCCGAAGATGAACAGGCAACTACCATCATTCGCCAGTTGCTTGATGATTTGAGTTATGAAAGCTGGCTGCTGGAACAGAGCAAGGATGTTGAAACGGCTGAGCGTCGTTGGGCGAATGTGCTGGAGTTGCTGGAGTGGATCGCGCGTTTACAGAAAAAAGATCAGGACTCCGGTATTGCCGAATTGATGTCGCGCCTGGCATTGATGGATATCCTGCAACGCAACGAAGACAATAAAACCAGCGACTCGGTCAAGTTAATGACTTTGCATGCCGCCAAAGGACTGGAATTCCCGCACGTGTTTCTGGTGGGGTTCGAAGAAGATTTAATCCCGCATCACGTCAGTATTCAGCAAGACAGCATCGAGGAAGAACGGCGCCTGGCTTACGTGGGTATTACACGTGCGCAACGCACCTTAAGTATCACCATGGCGCGTTCGCGTAAAACTTATGGTGAGCGAAAGGTGTGTGAACCCAGCCGTTTTCTCGAAGAACTGCCGGAAGACGATATTGTTTGGCAGGGCGGAGAACGCGCCGCTAAAACCACGCCAGAAAAAGGGCGTTCGCATCTGGCGGGATTGAAGGAGATGTTGAGCTGAAAAAAATATTCACCGCAGAGGGCGCAGAGAAAAACTAATATTGTTTATATTGAGGTGGATAAAAAGCTATAGCCGCAAAATACGCAAAGGACGCAAAAAAAGCTTTTATGTCTTTGAAAAACTTTCGCGCCCTTTGCGTATTTTGCGGCAACGAGTTTTGTTTTTTTATTTACACTAAAAATTTTTCTCTGCGCCTCTGCAGTTCGTAGGTTGGGTTAGCGAAGCGTAACCCAACATTTTTAAATACGAAATTATGTTGGGTTACGGCAAAAAACGCCTAACCCAACCTACGGGTTTTTACAAAAATAACAGTTTTTGATTTTTTCTGCGCCTCTGCGCCTCAGCGGTGAATTCTTTGATCTATATCAGTGCTTCCTTAAATCCCCCTTGACAAAAGTGGGTGAATACCCGAAAATGCGAATAATTATCATTCTCCTTTTAACTCATTGATATGATTAAACTATTCCTACGCACCTTTGTATTGATGAGTGCTTTTCTTTTGCCCATGATACCGCTGGCTGCGCATGCCGATGCCTCCCAGCGTCTGGTGCAAATGCTTGATTATATTGGTGTTGACTACCCGCCAACGGTTGAAAACGGGGTTGTGGTGGATGATGTCGAATACACCGAAATGCAGGAGTTCTCAAACGAACTTGAGAATTTTCTGAACACCATGCCTGATAACCCGAACAAGGCATCGTTATTAGTGATGGTGGCTCAAATTCAACAGGGCGTCAGCGAGAAGGTGCCGGGCGCTGAGATTTCATCGTTAACACAAAAACTTAAAGCCGATTTGATAGAAAGCTATCAGATTGTGGTGGGTCCTGCCAGGGTGCCGGACATGAGTCATGTTCAGGCTCTGTATGAGACCGACTGTTCCAGTTGTCATGGTCTGCTGGGTTACGGCGATGGGCCTCTGGCCAGCAGTCTGGAAATCCCGCCGAGTAATTTTCATGAGATGGATCGTCAGTACAGCCGCAGTGTTTATGATTTATACAACACCATAACTCTGGGCGTATCAGGTACACCGATGCCCGCGTTCGCGCAATTAAATGACGAACAACGTTGGGCGCTGGCGTTTATGGTCAGTCAGTACTCGGGCAAAAAAGAGCAACGCGAGGAAGGTAAGTTGCTCTGGCAGCAGGGTCAGTTACATAAATTCTTTCATTCACTCTCTAACTTGACCGGTACGTCTTACGCCAAAGCCAATGAGCTGGGTGAGCATGCAGGTGTTGACGGTCAGGCCATTCTGGTTTACCTGCGTAGTAATCCGAAGCTACTGGAAGTGAGTGACAACGTGGCGATTGATACCAGTATTGCGATGTTGGCGACCAGTCTTAAATACGCACGTGCGGGCGACAGCATGGCCGCTCACAAATCGGCATTGTCAGCGTATCTTGACGGTTTCGAGCTTGTAGAACCTTCGCTAGTCGTGGTAGACAGGCAACTCAAAAAAGCCATCGAAAAAGAGATGATCCTGTTTCGTGAGCTCTCTAAAACAAACCGTGTCGATGAGCTGGAAGTGTTGCAGGAAAAGCTGGTTGATTTGTTATCGCAGGCAAAAGAAACCATAAGTTCCACACAAATGTCACCCGCTGCCGCATTTGCTGGTTCGTTTATTATCTTATTACGCGAAGGTGTTGAAGCTATTCTTGTGCTTGCGGCTATTATGACGGCACTGGTTAAAACCGGTCGCAGGGAAGCGATGAAATACATTCATATTGGATGGGTCAGCGCCATTGTTCTGGGCGTAGCCACCTGGTGGGTTGCTGAAAACCTGATTGCCATTAGCGGTGCCGATCGTGAAACCACAGAGGGTTTCGCGGCCCTATTTGCGGCAGCGATACTTTTATATGTGGGTTTCTGGTTGCACAATGCCAGCCACAGTGAACGCTGGAAAAAATATATCGAACATAAAATAGATAATGCCATGGAAAACCGTACTTTGTGGGTGTTAGGTACAGTGGCTTTTATTGCGGTTTATCGCGAGATGTTTGAAACTGTATTATTTTACCAGGCCATGTGGATGCAGATAGATAATGCTGAAACCGAGCAAGGTTTTTTACTGGGCATTTTAGCCGCCATAGGTTTTTTACTGGTGATAGCTTTTGTCATCATGCGCGTAGGCGCACGTCTGCCGATCAAACAGTTCTTCCAGATTGTTCTTACTGGCCGTTATTTTTGCAGGCCAGGGTATTTCCGCTTTGCAGGAAGCCGGTGTGGTTGCTACCACTATTCTTGATTTCCCCAGTGTAGAAATACTGGGTATTTATCCAACCTTGCAAAGCATTGGGCTTCAAATACTGGTGTTGTTGATTGGTGTCGGGTTACTGGCCTATCATCGCAAGAAGGCTTAAATTTTATACTCCGCAGCCTGCTGTAAATATTTTTGTAGGCCTGCATAAGTGAAACGTTGCAGGCATCTCCATACTATGCATGCAACGATAAAACCTTATCCCGGCCTACCATGACGATAGAGTTGCCTTAAGCCTCATTGGTCTCGAAGTTTGAATATTCTGTGGTAGTCTAAGCTGCAATTCTGTAAGACGGTTTATTTATGTCTGATTTAAAGGATCTCGAGCTTTTAATGCTCGGGCACACCCCGATATTACAAATAGAATCCCATGAAGAGAAACGTGCGCTCAATCTTTTGGTGCGTATTGCGACCAGCAATGTTATCCCGGTGTTTCAATGGTCAGCCACGGAAGGTTTAAAACGCCTGGATATTGACCTTGGCATACAACGACATAATGCTGCACCTGATGATGTGTTGGCGCACATTAAGTCGGCAAACAAGCCTGGCATTTATGTTTTGCTGGATTTCGAGTCGTATATCAAAGAGCCAATGAACACCCGCTATATCAAGGAGATCGCCATGCAGTTTGATGGCAGCCGCAACAAGCTGGTGTTTATTAGCCATAAAATTGATATACCGGCGAGCCTGAATAACAGTGTTGCTCGATTTGAACTAAGCCTGCCGGATCAAAAGGCGCTCACCCAACTGGTTGGCGAAGCTTCGGTGAAATGGCAAAAAGAAACCGGCAAAAAAGTCTCAACGGATAAAAAAACCGTATCTCGTTTGGTGCAAAATATCAGTGGTCTGACTTTCAAAGACGCAAAGCGCCTGATAAGAAATGCCATTGTTGATGACGGTGCTATTTCGGATGAAGATTTGCCCGAGGTAATGAAAGCCAAGTACGAATTGCTTAACAGGGATGAGGTAGTGTCATTCGAATATGATACTGCGCGGTTTAGTGAAGTTGGCGGTATGAGAAAGCTTAAGCAGTGGCTGCATCAACGTGAAAAAGTATTTCAGAATAAGGATGCGCATCCAGGCCTGGACAGGCCGCGAGGGCTTTTGTTGCTCGGCGTACAGGGTTGTGGAAAAAGTCTTGCCGCCAAGGCCATTGCAGGTATCTGGAACGTACCTTTGCTCAGGTTTGACTTCGGTGCTTTGTACAATAAGTACATTGGCGAGTCTGAAAGTAACCTGCGCGCTTCATTAAAAACTGCAGGGGTTATGGAGCCTTGCGTTTTATGGATAGATGAAATTGAAAAAGGCATTTCGGGCGGCAATGATGATGGTACTTCAAAGCGCATACTCGGTGCGTTTCTTACCTGGTTAGCCGAAAACAAGTCGCACGTATTTGTTGTAGCAACTGCGAATAACATCAATGATTTACCCCCCGAGCTGATTCGTAAAGGACGGCTCGATGAAATATTTTTTGTCGATTTACCCGATGCTGATATCCGCAAAAGAATTTTTTCTATTCATCTCGAAAAAAGAGAGATTGGATTAACAGATATTAATTTGGAAAGACTTGCATCAGTGAGCAAAGGTTTTTCGGGATCAGAGATTGAGCAGGTAGTTGTCAGTGCACTTTATGCGGTGCACCCAGAGAGCATGGAGATGACAACACAGCATTTACTGGATGAAATCAAGGCAACGCGGCCTTTATCTGTGGTGATGGCCGAGCAGATTAATCAATTGAGGCAATGGGCATCTGATAGAACAGTGCCGGTGGATTAGTGTGTTGCCACGTATGTGTGGCTCGCTGTAAACGCAGAGGAAGGTAAACAGCACAAACAAAACCTTTTGCCGCGAAATACGCAAAGGGCGCAAAAAAAGCTTTTATGTTTTTAAAAACCTTCGCGCCCTTTGCGTATTTCGCGGCTAAAGCTTTTCGCCTTCCCCATAAACCAATATCAGTTTTCCCCTGCGCCCTCTGCGTTTACAGCGAGCTCTCAACTATCGCAACAAGCATCAATAACGCGCGCGGAAACCAAACTTACGCCGAAGATCCCGCAAAATGATATACACCCAGGGCCAGAGCAATGCACCGGTTAGCGAAGGCATGAAATACAACCAGTTATCCGGTGCCTGTCCCATGATGCCCGACACCCAGAGTGATATAAGTTGTTGAACGAATAGCAGGACAAAAATCACAATGCCTTGTTGCAGTAATGATGCCACGCGTAATCTCTGGTGTTGTGCATGAATAACATAAATCACGATGACCAGTCCGAGTGCGTGTTGGCCCAGTACTGCGCCGTGTGAAACATCCACCATCAAGCCTACCATCCAGGCGATAGTGACGCCGATGCTAGCTGGCAAAGCCATTGCCCAGTAGATTAATACCAGTGTCACCCAGTCGGGTCGAAAATCGACGGCCCAGTTTGGCAGCGGCATGATGGCGAGCATAAATGCGGCGATAATCGTAAAAAAACCGATGCGAGCATTACTGTTTCTCATGGTTGCCTGCATCGGTTTCTTCAGTGAGTGTTGCCTGTTCCGGTTCGTTATGCCAGAGCAACAGAACTTCACGACTTTGATCCAGTAAAGCCAGTGGTTCTGCTCTCACACGGGCAAACGATTCACCCGGTGGGCGCTCAACATGTGTAATGATTGCTACCGGATAATTAGTCGGGAATCGGCCACCGAGTCCTGATGTGATTAACTTGTCACCTTTGCGAATATCTGCGTTGTGCGGCATATGCCGTAAATCCAGGAAGTCGATTTTACCGGTACCAAAGGCAACAGCGCGCAAACCGGTTCGGTCGATTTGTACGGGCAGCGCGTGGCTGGCATCAGTAATCAGCATGGCCATCGAGGACAGAGCATTGACGTGGGTGATCTGCCCCATAACGCCCTGTGCATCAATGATGGCCTGTCCTTTGTAAACATTATCATTGCTGCCCTTGTTGATGACAATCAGTTGTCGAAAAGGGTCAACATCCACATTGATGATTTCTGCGATCAGTAATTTTTCACCCAGTTTAGGTGTTGCGCTCAACAGGTCGCGTAATCGGTCGTTTTCCTTTTCGAGAATATCCAGTTTCTGTAGCTGCACGCGAGTTTGCAGGTGAAGGTCTTCAAGTCGGCGATTGTCATCCAGCAAACTTTGGTGGGTGCTGAGTGTTTCGTCAGCCCAGTAGTACAGCCGAATCGGTAAATCGATGGTGTATTGCAGGGGGTAAAGCAGGTGAGACAGCGTGCTGCGAACAATCTCAAGATGGTTCCATCGGTGATCAACGGTCATCAGCACAATAGAGGCGATCACCAGAATAATCATTCGCAGGGTAACCGCAGGACCTTGTAGAAAAAGCGTTTGCATTAGCTGGGTAACAACAACGTGCCCGTTTTGGGCGAAATACAGCGCAGGAGTTTCTCCTGCAGCATTTTATTCAACCGCGAGAAAATCGCCACCGTGCTGGTCGATAAGTTCAAGAACACGACCGCCACCACGCGCTACGCAGGTAAGAGGGTCTTCAGCCATGATAACCGGCAGGCCTGTTTCTTCCATGATCAGACGATCAATATCGCGTAATAATGAACCACCGCCGGTTAGCACGATACCTCTATCGGCAACGTCAGCGCCCAGTTCAGGCGGGGTTTGTTCCAGCGCCGTTTTCACCGCCTGTACGATGCCGTGCAGGGGTTCCTGCAGGGCTTCCAGAATTTCGTTGCTGTTGAGGGAGAAGCTGCGTGGAATACCTTCAGAAAGATTACGACCCTTCACTTCGATTTCCAGCAGATCCTGGCCGGGGTAAGCCGTACCAATTTCGTGTTTGATTCGCTCTGCAGTAGCTTCACCAATCAGTATGCCGTAGTTACGGCGCACGTAACTGCTAATCGCTTCGTCAAATTTATCGCCACCGACACGCACTGAAGCGGCGTAAACAATACCGTTTAATGAAATAACCGCGACTTCCGAGGTACCGCCACCAATATCCAGCACCATGGAACCACGTGGCTCATCGACCGGCATACCTGCGCCAATGGCTGCGGCCATCGGTTCTTCGATAAGGAAAACACTGCGCGCACCGGCACCAGCTGCGGATTCCCGGATGGCTCTGCGCTCTACCTGAGTAGCACCACAGGGCACACAAATCAGCACTCTCGGGCTGGGGCGTAGTAACTGGCTTTCGTGCACCGAGCGAATGAAATGCTGCAACATTTTTTCGGTGATATTGAAGTCAGCGATAACACCATCACGCATCGGGCGGATGGCCATAATATTTTGCGGCGTGCGACCGAGCATGCCCTTGGCTTCTTTGCCGTAGGCTTCAATCGTTTT
>QIHT01000073.1 GCA_003229115.1 Gammaproteobacteria bacterium
CGTTGGGTTGAGGAAGTTCTGGAACATGCACTGCTAAGTTTGCCGACTCCACTTGAAGAGTCAACTGCAAGTGGCAGAAAGACAAGTATAAAAAATAAAAAATCTGGCGATACAGTGCAACGTCATTAATATGTATTTAGCATATGCGAATATGCTGAATACATGCAGTTAAGTATTTTTCTTCGATAAAAACCTTTTTTTTACCTCATAAACGTTGACACGTCGGGCTTTAGGCTGGTATAAAAAGCACGGTTTTTCTTATCTTCAGTGTGGCGGTTCTTTGGCCTAACGATAGAAATAAAAAATACTTTACTGACGATTTTTGAAATTAAGTAAATTACCTTACATACATGGGAAACAATAATGAATAAATCTGAATTAATTGATGCAGTTGCAGAAGCAGCTGGTTTGTCTAAAGCTGATTCTACTCGTGCATTTGATGCTGTCATAAGTGTCATTACCGGTGCACTGAAAAGTGGTGACCAGGTGAGTGTTGTAGGTTTTGGTTCTTTCCTGGTTCGTAAACGTTCTGCTCGCGTAGGCCGTAACCCGCAAACGGGTGCAGAAATCCAGATCAAGGCGGCCAATGTTCCGGCATTCAAGCCTGGCAAAGCGCTGAAGGAAGCTGTAAACTAGCGCGCTGATTTGGTGGGGTGATTAGCTCAGCTGGTAGAGCGTCGCCCTTACAAGGCGAATGTCGGGGGTTCGATCCCCTCATCACCCACCACTCTGGAGCGGTAGTTCAGCTGGTTAGAATATCGGCCTGTCACGCCGGGGGTCGCGGGTTCGAATCCCGTCCGCTCCGCCATATTCTTAGGGCACCTCTGTTTATTCTGGGTGAGATAGATTGAGAGTCAAAATTTTCAAGAGCAAGGCAATGAGCACTTGTAATAGCCTCTTCTGTTATGTCGTGGCTATTGCAAGTGCTTATTAACGCGGCTGTTGAGAATTTTGAACTCAAGATACTCATCCATGAATGAACAGAGGTGCCCTTTGCATAGTATTGAAAACTGCGGTGAGTGACTTAAAATCCATTCTCGCAGTTTTCTATTATGTCATTTCATGTAATCAAACTCGTAACTTAGCAAAAAATTATTTCTATATGCGAGCGATTTTCTTTTTAAATTCAAGATGAGTTAAGTTCATGCTACAGGCTATTAATGATCGATTAAAAGGGTGGTTAGGTATGGCGGTTGTCGGCATTATCGCTTTGCCTTTTGCTTTTTGGGGAATACAGTCTTACGTTACCGGTGGTGGCGAGCAGTTCGCTGCGAAAGTTGACGGCGTAGAAATATCCGGCAAGGAATTCGATTTTAATTTTTCACAAGCAAGACAGAAGATGATGGAGCAGTATGGCGGTAAACTGCCTTACGAAGAGACCGTGCTTAAAAAACAGGTGCTCGATCAGCTGGTTAATAGAAAAATTATAGAAAACAGTACTTATGATGCCGGCTATCGAATTTCAGATGATCAGCTAGCATTTAACATGCAGCAGATATTTACCAGAAACGGAAAATTTGATCGTGCTTCGTTTGATCTATACCTGCGCTCGCGAGGAATAAGTGTCCCTCAGTTTGAATACGAACTCAGAACCGAAATGAGAGTTCTGCAATTGCGCGATTCGTTAGTGAAAACATCACTGGTGACGGATGAAGAAGCCCGTAAGCTGGCAGAACTTGAAGATCAGTTACGTGAAGTTAGCCTGATTACCTATGGCGTGGATAATTACACCTCGGATGTGGTTATCACTGAGGAAGAAATTCAGCAGATTTACGATGTCCAGTCGCATTTATATATGCTGCCTGAAAAAGTCAGTATTGAATACGTTGAGTTAACTAACGATTATCTGACATCTGACATGACGATTGATGAGCAAAAAGTTGAACTTATGTATGAAGATTATGTAGCGAGTGTTTCAAAAAAAGAAAAACGCCAGGCGAGTCATATATTACTAAAAATCGGTGACGATATTGAGGCTACACGTAGCAAGCTGGAAAATATAAAACAACAACTGGCCGGTGGCTCGTCGTTTGCAGAACTGGCGCGAAAGAATTCAGAAGACCCTGGATCTGCAAAACAGGGAGGTGACCTGGATTGGGTAGAACCGGGGCAAATGGTAAAGCCTTTCGAAGATGCATTATTTGCGATGAACGTAGGAGAGGTTAGCGAAATTGTTGAGTCACAATTTGGCCTGCATTTAATCAAGCTTGTTGATATCAAAGGCGAAGTTGCCAGGCCGCTGGCTGAAAAACGTGCTGAATTTGAAACAGAACTCAAACAGGAAGCTGCCAGTCATATGTTTTATGATTTGAGTGAAAACATGGCAACCACTGCGTATGAAAACCCGGACAGTCTGGATGTGGTGGTTGAGGCTGCAGGCCTGCAATTGAAAACCAGCGAGCTTTTTACCCGTAATGCTGGTACCGGGATTGCAAATAACGAACTGGTGAGAAAGGCCGCATATTCGACCAGTGTTTTACAGCAGCGTAGCAATAGTGACATTATTGAAATATCGCCTGAGCATGTCGTTGTACTCCGCATCCGTGAGCATAAACCGTCCAGTTTGAGACCCCTGGAAACTGTCAGGTCTGCGATTGAAAATGGTTTAAAGCTGAAAGCAGGGCATGAAAAAGCCTTAGCCGCTGCCACTGAGGCCCGCTCAAAAATTGAGGCGGGTGCGGCGATTGAAAGTGTTTTGTCCAAAGGCCAGACGGTTGAAAGGCCAGGTGCTTTAACCCGAAAAGCGGTAAGCAAAGTAGATCGGTCTGTACTTGATGCAATTTTCAACATGCCACAAGCTGATGCTGATCGTATTGTCGTCAGGCAGGTATCAACATATGCGGGTGATGTCGTGCTGGTTAAGCTCGAAAAAGTGAGTCCGCCTGCGACTATAGAACAGTCACGCATCGACGCAATTAAACGTCAGTGGAAGCTGGATGTTGCGAACCGCGAATTTGATGCAGTGCTCGACAATATAAAGTCTTCAGTCGATTTGTACCTCAATCCAAGAGCGATACAGCAGTAGTACCTGTAAGCTGGCAGCATGTTTAAAAAATTTTTAAAGCTGCAGTTACACTGGCAAATATTTATAGCATTAGCGTTCGCCGTCGTGGTGGGCGTTGCCACAACGCCCGAGACCCAGTTTTTAGATATTTCACTGCTTTCAGTGCTTGATTTCCTGGGCACGCTTTTTCTGAATGCCTTAAAGATGCTGATTGTGCCTTTGATTGTGTCGTCCATTATTGCAGGCATGATGGAGCTCAAGCCCGACATGCTGGGTCGTTTGGGTAGCAAAACCCTTCTTTATTATCTCAGTACAAGTTTTGTAGCGATTATTACCGGTTTGCTGATCGTTAACTTGTTACAGCCGGGCATAGTTGATGGAGAGCCTGCGCTTGAGATGCTTGGCTTACCTGCTGATGCAGGCGATGTGTTGGAGAAAGTTGAAGGTAGAGGTGCAGGTGATCTTGCCGAGGTTTTCCTTCGCATGGTGCCGGTTAATATTGTTTCAGCAGCGGCACAAGGGCAGATGCTGGGATTGATTTTTTTCAGTTTACTGTTTGGTTATTTTGTGGCGCGACTCAAAGAACCGCTTTGCAGTACACAAAAAACTTTTTGGCAGGGTTTATTGGGGGTCATGATGCAGATGACGAATCTGATCATGAAATTCGCGCCACTGGGTGTATTTGCCCTGGTAGCCAAGGTTGTTATGACGTCCGGTCTGGATGCCTTCCTGCCTTTGGCGGTATTTTTTGTAACAGTGGTTATTGCGCTTGCCGTGCATTTATTCATCTTTTTACCTGTAGTTTTGAAATTGTTGGCACGGGTTAAACCCACGCTTCATTTCAAGGCGATGATGCCTGCATTGTTGACGGCTTTTTCTACCAGTTCCTCTTCAGCGACTCTGCCAGTTACCATGGACTGCGTGGAAAGGCGTGCAGGCGTTTCCAACCAGATTAGCGGTTTTACATTGCCGTTGGGGGCAACGGTGAATATGGACGGCACGGCTTTATACGAGTGTGTCGCAGCCATGTTTATTGCACAGGCTTATGGCTTGCAGCTGGATATGGTGACTCAATTCACCATTGTTCTGGTGGCATTGTTGACTTCGGTCGGTGTGGCAGGAATACCTTCAGCCAGTCTGGTCGCTATTGCCATTATTCTGGGAGCGATTGGACTGCCACTTGAAGCCATTGGTTTGATTCTAGTGGTGGATCGGGTGCTGGATATGTGTCGCACCGCGGTTAATGTTTTCAGTGACTCATGTGCAGCGGTTGTTATTGCTCGCCTGGAAGGCGAAGAAACCAAGTTGGTAAATTAAAGTCCGTAGGTTGGGTTAGCGAAGCGTAACCCAACAACATTCCACGTTTCGAAAACGTTGGGTTACGGCAAAAAACGCCTAACCCAACCTACGCACTGCCAACTGCTGTTAATCATTGTTACCCATCAAGCCTGCGGTGTGATAACCGGCATCAACATACATCACTTCCCCGGTAATACCCGTGGCAAGGTTGGAGCAGAGAAAAGCTGCGCAGTTGCCCACTTCGTCAATCGTTATGTTTCGGTGTAACGGCGCGCTTTGTTCAACGTGTTTTAGTATGGTGTTGAATCCAGTAATGCCCTTGGCGGCCAGAGTTTTGATCGGGCCGGCTGAAATAGCATTAACCCGTATGCCTTCTGGACCTAGCGAATGTGCCAGATAGCGAACGTTGGCTTCCAGACTGGCTTTGGCCAGACCCATGACATTGTAGCCGGGGAAGGCGCGAACCGCGCCCAGATAGCTTAGCGTGAGGATGGCGGCGTCGTCTCGATTCTGCATCATATGACGGCCGGCTTTCGCGATGGCTGCCAGGCTGTATGAGCTAATGTCATGTGCCTGGTTAAAGCCGTCGCGTGTCAGGTTATCCAGATAGTCGCCTTCCAGCATTTCTTTGGGAGCAAAGGCGACGGAGTGGATGATGACATCAACATAATCCCAGAAATCATCCAGATGTTCGAAAACTGCTTCGATATCCTCGTCTTTTTCAACATCACAGGGAAGAACAATATCGGAGTCGAGTTCGCCCGCGAGTTTTTCTACGCGCTCATGTAGGCGTTCACCCTGGTAAGTAAAGGCGAGTTCAGCGCCTTCGCGGTGCATGGCCTTGGCAATGCCCCATGCAATTGAACGATTGCTGGCGACACCAAAAATAAGAACACGTTTGCCACTCATAAAACTCATAAGACTAACTCCAATAAAAAAAGTACTGTAAACTGAGACGGCCCAATATTAGGTGGATTCTACAGCGAAAACAACAATAAAAATCATGCAACGCTGCCTGGCTAAAACTATTTCAC
Source organism: Gammaproteobacteria bacterium (assembly GCA_003229115.1). Classification (GTDB taxonomy): domain Bacteria; phylum Pseudomonadota; class Gammaproteobacteria; order SZUA-229; family SZUA-229; genus SZUA-116. The sequence continues at coordinate 5,338 of QIHT01000073.1, forward strand.
AATTTCTGTTGGTATTGTACGTACTGGCGAGTCCATCAGTCGCCTTTGCCGTGCCCTCCATGGCGATGGGTTATGAGCCCAAATATGCGCCGGACTTCGAGCGTTTCGATTACACCAGTCCACGGGCGTTAAAAGGCGGTACGCTTGTGCTTTCGGGTCTGGGCACCTTTGACAGTTTAAACCCGTTCATATTAAAAGGCATATCGGCCGGTGGGCTGGGTGTGCTGGTATTTGAATCGCTGCTGGAAAAAAGCCTGGACGAGCCATTTAGCGAATACGGCTTATTGGCGGATGATTTTTATCTGGCCGATGATGGGCTATCCGTGACTTTTCACCTTAACCCGAAAGCGCGATTCTCGAACGGCAAGCCAGTCAGGGCAGAAGATGTCAAATTTTCGTTTGATATTCTATTGAGCAAGGCATCGCATCCGCAGTACAGACTTTATTACGGTGACGTAGATTCTGTGGTGGTTGTCGATGAATTGACCGTGCGCTTCAACTTCAAACGCAGGAACCCCGAGTTGCACCTGATAGTGGGTGAAGTCTCCATTTTTTCAAAGGACTGGCTGGGTTCAAGCACTTTTGCCGAGACTGATGATATCCCGCCAATTAGTAGTGGGCCTTATGTTGTCGATAGCTATGAGCGTGGTAAATACATTCGCTATAAACGTAACCCGAATTACTGGGCGATGGACTTACCGGTGCGACGTGGTATGTATAACTTTGACCGGGTCACTTACAAATATTATAAAGACTCGACTATCGCACTTGAAGCTTTCAAAGCGGGAGAGTTTGATTTCTTTTTTGAAAATTATTCAAAACGTTGGGCGCGTTCACACGAAGGGCCAAAATACAGATCTGGTGAAATCTTAAAAACTGAACTCTCGCACAGCAATAATGCTGGGATGCAGGGTTTTGCCATTAATACCCGACGTGACAAGTTTAAGGATGTGCGCGTACGAAAAGCCCTGTCACTCGCTTATGATTTCGCCTGGGCAAACAAGCAACTGTTTTATAACCAGTATGTGCGTTGTGATAGTTATTTCAGCAATAGTGAGTTAGCGGCTACCGGGTTGCCTGAAGGTGAGGAGCTGGCTCTGTTAAATGAATTTCGAAACCAGTTGCCCGCGGAATTATTTACACGAGTATGGCAGCCACCTGCAACCGATAAAAAAGGTGCGTTGCGTTCAAACCTGATTCAGGCGCGTGATTTATTACTGGAAGCTGGCTGGTCGATTGAAGATGGCGTTCTGAAAAATAGTGAGGGCGGTGTTTTAACGGTAGATGTTCTGCTGGTTCAAAAAGGTTTTGACCGTATTCTTGCACCTTATGCACGTAACCTGAAAAAACTGGGTATCGAGATGAGTTACCGAACAGTGGATTCATCACTCTACAAACGAAGAATAGATACTTATGATTTTGATATGGTAGTAACAAGTTTCCCGGCATCAATGTCGCCGGGTAATGAATTGAGAAATATGTTTCATTCCCAGTCTGTATCCACCAGGGGTTCGCGTAACCTGCCCGGTATCAATGACCCGGTGGTCGATGCACTGGTCGATAAAGTGATTAACGCAGGCAATCGTCACAAACTTGTGGTGGCTGCGCGTGCGCTGGATAGAGTACTGCTTTTTAACGAATACCTGGTACCTAACTGGTATATCGACAAACATCGCATTGCTTATAAAAATATGTTTGATTTCCCCGAAACATTGCCTTTGTACTATGAGCCGATATCGGTTTTGATTAAAACCTGGTGGAAAAAACAGACGCCAGAACAGCCTGCAAGCGGAGGTTAATACCAGCTCGTGCTTTCATATATCTTCAAACGTCTTTTACTAATGATCCCAACGCTGTTCGGGGTGATGTTGATTACTTTCGCGGTGACACAGTTCGTGCCTGGTGGTCCGGTTGAGCAATTAGTCAGCCAACTGGAAGGCAACAGTGCCACGGGTGAAGCGAGTAGTGGAACGCACGGTCTGTATCGAGGTGCCACCGGCCTTGATGAAGAACATCTGCAGGAGATTCGTGAGCTTTATGGTTTTGATAAACCTGTACACGAACGTTTCTTTTTGATGATGAAAAGTTATATCAGTTTCGATTTTGGTGAAAGTTATTTCCA
>QIHT01000117.1 GCA_003229115.1 Gammaproteobacteria bacterium
TTTGAGTATATTGAGTATACTTCATATTCCTCAGGTTGCTTTTTATGTTGTTACGGTGCTTTTGTGTGGAAGCACAATAATAACCGAGCTCACTGTTATGTCTTTCTAGTTTGGCATAGTATCATGAGATAACTACCGTGTGGGGGATTCGGCTATAGTGAAATTTTTTAAGATAATTACCTGAACTTTTTGATTTACTGTCAGTAGAATGAGAGGGTGCTAACATGGCTGTAATTTTTAGAAATGATATGGGTGGTTTGGATGAATAAACATTTTGTCTCGTGTTGCCTGGTTCTTTTATTGGCATTTTCCTCCTTGCAGGCTTTCGCTGCAGGTGTTGGCTGGTTGGGTAATGCGCCAATCAGGTATTTTAGTGAAAAAGATATGCGGTTAATGATGATAACGGTATTAAATCTGAGTGGGTGAATTCTGAAACAGGACATAAAGGCTCCATCACTCCAGTTAACACTAAGAAAATTCAGGGCCTTAGTTGCAGAGATGTGGAAATGTTTAATAGTGCAGGGGGGCGAACTGCAAACTCTAAACACACTTTCTGTCAAAATAAAGACGGTGACTGGAAGCTTGCTAATAAATAATTACTTAATAATTTCCCATCCATCGCCATCCTTGCAAAGCCTGGGGTTGGTCTCTTCGATTTTTTTATCGTCTACGAATAAATCAATGTTTAGCTCACGACACTCTGTGTTGTCAGAAAAAACGCCTTCTTCGATATAGATTCTTGTGAGTGTGATTGCGCCGCGATTTCCGGTTTCCGGGTTTTTCCATTTTCTACTATCACCTTCTAATCCTTTATTTAATAATCTTAGGGAGGCTTTCTCAATAAGCTTGAAGTCACTTTCTTCATACTCATCTGTGTACTCATCGGGTACGCCGGCAATAGCTCTGCCAGCACCACCAATGAGTGCAAACGGTGCTTTTATAATGCCTGTAAATACACCGGTAATTGCGCCTTCACTTGCTTCTTTGCCAGCAATTCGTGCTTCCTGAATTAGCGCATAAGCTTCGTCCATCATCGGTGGGATGGACTCGCGTGTAGTTTTAACTTCTATTAAAGCTTCAGATATTAATGGTCGCGTGGCTTCGATCTCTTTTGAGATTATAACAACTGCTCTTGATGCTTTATCGGCACTGGCAAGTATCGCAGGTAGTTCTTTGCGTATCGCTGCGGTTTCTTTAAGAATGGATGGAATCTGTTTCCGTGTCTGCTCAACTTGTTTGAGTATTGGTGGAATCAGCTTGCGAGTTTCCTCGATTTCTTTAAGTATGGGTGGTATCAGAGCAATGATTTCGCCCACCTCGTCTATAACAGGTTCAATTTTTTCGCTGGTGTTATCTATGCCCGTCAGAATGTCGGGAATATGTTTACTGACAGCCGCTATTTCAACAGTGAAGTAAACGAGCGAACCCGCTAACGCAAATAATGACAACGAGAATAAATATGAAGCGAGTAATTTCGCTGTTTCATATTGGCTGCTCTCATTAATGTTATTTGTCATTAGTTATACTTCTGAAAAAATTAGTTATTTATAATGATCTTTGTATTTATGTTTATCAGCGATTTAATCTCGGAGAGTTTAAATCCTGGTTGCCGATAGCGTAGTTGTAGGAGCGGCTTTAGCCGCGATAACCAGTAATTCGCGGCTAAAGCCGCTCCTACAGTAATACCCCATCCTCTTGCAGTAAGGTTGTTCATTCTTTTTTTACACCGATTTTGTTTTCTTTGCCTTCGATTACATTTTTAATATTACTGCGGTGTCGCCATGTTAATAATATTGTCATAAGTAATGTGGCTGCGCCCATGATTTGTGATTGCGTGATATACCAGACGATAACGGGTGAGCAAAATGCAGAGACCAATCCTGCTATTGAAGATAATTTTATAATGGCCGCTGTAAGTAACCAGATTCCAAGAGCAGCACTCCCTGCTATCCAGTTGAAGCCAAGCAAAACACCGTAGAAAGTGGCAACGCCTTTGCCGCCTTTGAAGCGAAAATAGACAGGGTAGAGGTGACCAAGAAAAGCGGTTACGCCTATTGTAGAGAGTGCGATGATATCGGCTTGCAACTGTCGTGCTATCAGAATGGGAATTAAGCCCTTCAACATATCGCCTAATAAGGTAATAATGGCGGCCTTTTTACCGCCGTGGCGCAGCACGTTGGTGGCACCGGGATTGTTAGAGCCTATGCTACGAGGATCTTTGAGACCCATGAGCTTGCAGGTGATGATGGCGGTTGAGATGGAACCGGTTAGATAACCCGCGAGTGCATACAAAAGGTATGGAGCCAGAAGGTCAGGATCGAAGTTCATGCTTGGGAAAACACCGGTATTACTGTCACAATGGGGTATGAGCTTACACTATGCCGACTGAAACTAAATCAAAAATACCCTGTATCTTTGTTCACGGCTGGGCGATGAATAGTGCTGTGTGGGAACAGTGTTTACCGTTATTGCCTGACTGGATGGATGTTATTCGCGTCGATCTGCCGGGCCATGGCACCATGTCCGAAGTTGGAGCGGCAGGCATTGATGATTATGTGCAGGCGCTGGCAGCCGTCATTTCTCGACCGGCACTCTGGGTGGGCTGGTCTTTAGGCGGGCTGGCGGTGTTGCAACTGGCGAAATATTACCCTGAGCGTGTCGCAGGTTTGTTTATGGTGGCGAGTACGCCCTGTTTCGTCAGGCAACCGGATTGGCCGATGGCCGTTGAACAGAAAGTGTTCCGCCAGTTCGCGGAATCCCTGGAACAGGATGTTGATGTTACGGTGAAACGATTTCTTGCCTTGCAGGTGAAAGGTTCTGGCACTGCAATGAAAACGGTGCGCAGCTTGCAGCAGTCATTACAGCAACGTGGAAGACCTTCGATTGAAGCCTTGAAACTTGGCCTGGGAATTCTTGCCAGTACCGATGTTCGTGCAGAACTGTGTTTGATAAACCGTCCCGTAACATGGTATCTCGGTGGTCGGGATACATTGGTACCGGTTGTAGTTGCCGGGGAGCTAACCAGTTTGAAGGCTGATATTGAAATCATTGTTGAAGAAGATGCGGCGCACGCGCCATTTATTTCTCACCCGGATGCGTTTGTTACTTCGCTGGTAAATTTTGCAGAGAGTCTGCGTTGATGGAACAGTTTCTGGACAAGCAACGCATACGCAAGGCTTTTGATAAAGCAGCCGGTAGTTATGACAAGGCTGCCGTATTACAAAAAGAAATTTGTAGTCGTCTGGTGGAAAAACTGGAGGTGGTGAATTTATCGCCACACTACATTCTGGATGCAGGTAGTGGCACTGGTGAAGCGGTTAAACCCCTGCAAAAAAGATTTAAAAAAGCCGATGTGGTTTTGCTTGATGTTTCCGAGCGCATGCTGGAAAAAGCGGCAAAGCAGGGTGCCTTATTCCGCAAGCCATTGGCGGTGTGTGGTGATATTGAATCGTTGCCGTTCGCCGACAACAGTTTTGAACTGGTTTTTTCCAATCTTGCCATGCAGTGGTGTAATGATGTGTCTGCGGTGCTCGCCGAATTTAAACGTGTACTGAAACCGGGTGGTTTACTGGTTTTTACTACCTTCGGCCCGGATACGCTAAAAGAACTGCGTGCCAGTTGGCAGAAAGTTGATGAGGCCGTGCATGTGAATGCCTTCCTAGATATGCACGATATTGGCGATGCCCTGTTGCAAAACGGTTATGCAGAACCGGTTATGGAAGCAGAATTAATCACGGTGAATTACAGCGAGGTGGGCAACCTGATGCAGGATCTTCGAGACATAGGCGCCAATGTGACGGCCAATGGTCACCGGCGGGGTTTGCTAACCCGGAACATGCTGGCGCAGTTGGAGCGGGCTTACGATGTTTTTCGTGAAGAGGGTGTTTTGCCGGCCACCTACGAAGTTATTTATGGCCATGCATGGCTGCCGGAAACAGTGGTTTCGGGAACAAGTGTGCAGGTTAACTTCGAACCTTGAGGGAGTGCCCGGGATGCCCCCTGGTTGTACCTTTGCGCTGGTTCACAGTTATCGGTAAAAATGAACCTTAAAGGCTGATTCTGAGGCAAAAATCTGTAAATTACTGTTATTATTAGCGGGTACGTGAATGAGAATTGTTAACTAACAGGCTGGATGTTTGATGAAATCTAATTCATTTTTTGCGGGTGTTTTTTTTCTGCTGGTTATCCTTGCCGGTTGTTCCAGAGACGATGGTGTTCCTGTCGATGAATCCATTGCGGTTAATGCGCCTAATTCTTTTGCGAGTTTTTTGAATCCTGTGGCCGGTTTGTCAGCGGGTGATTACACCGTTGTGGCTGCAACCTTTGATCCTGGCCAGGCGGGTAATTTTTCGGTAACCCTCACTTTTGATAATGGTGAGCGGCAGGTGTTCAATGATAACTGGACCGACTCGGTTAGCATGAGCCAGTTTTCTTTTAACAACCCTTCTTTTGACTTTACTCTGTATGCAGCGGGTGGCATTGATATTCAACTGGAATCCAGTGTCGATACTTATCTTTACCTGATCAGACGAATTCCAGGTGTTAATGGCTCAATGGATCGCAGTGGTTCTCTGGTTCGTGAAAATAATGATATCTCTGTTCTTAACACTAACTCCCAGATAACTTTGAGAGCTTCGCGTATTGATTCAGAATCTTATGGCGCTGCTTATTACGACACGATTGATCCGGGTGTGGACGGTATCCCCGGCGGTGGCGATGGCATTAAGACAACATTGCAGGAGTTTAAAGACGCTAATGGTTTTGATGCGGCGAATCTGGCAGGTCGGGTGCTTGAGCCAAGGTTCCGCGATACCAAGGATCTGGGTTATGGCCGTGGTGTCAGGGCATGGACTCAACCCGATGGTAGCCTGTACTTTTTTGTCGAGAATTTTCAGGTGCGTTCTGTACCCGGGCTTGAATATTCAACCTTGAATCTGAATGCACTGTTAGAAGATCAACGCCAGCATCATTTTGGTACCAATGCGATTGAATACAGTACTTATCCCTATGGTGTTGGTGAGCCTTGTGCTTTCGGTTCCGGTGCGGCTTGTGCGACAACCAATCCAGATCCGCCCAAGTTTCTTAAGTTCTACACTTTTGATGCAACTCAGGGTGATCAGACGAAACCTGATCATGCCAATGAAACCCGGTTGAATACAGTCAACCTGGACGGTCGTGGAAACAAAGCCATGCCGGGTGCCTGTGTGTATTGCCATGGTGGAGAGTTAAGGCCACTTCGTGCTGACACGGGCAGAACGGATGCCTACGCTGATGGTACTTACCGGGATAACGCTTATGATGGTACCGCAGGTAATGCGATTAATGGCGATACCAATGCTAAATTCCAGTTAATGGAAGTTTCCAGTTTTGAGTTCGGTGATAAATCACCTTATACCAAAGCTGAGCAGGAACCTATCATCAAGGAAGTGAATAAACTCGTTTATTGCACATACCCGGGTGCTGACCCTTCTGCGTGTGCCGAGTATTGTGTTGATCCTGCTGATACGGTTGACTGTGATGGTTTTGGTAATGATGTGGCAACGATTGTTGATAATGGAACAGGAACAACAACCGGCGAGTGGAGTGGTGCGTTCGCTGTTGAAATGGCTGAGGGCTGGTATGATGATGACCCAACCACTGATGCAGGGGCTGACGGCATACCGGATTTTGATAGCCCTGTTTTTAGACAGGATTATGTACCTGTAGGCTGGCGACCGGATCCATCTGATGGTATTCCTCCTCCTGGCGCTGACCGTTTGTTCGTCGAAGTGGTGCAGCCGGCCTGTTTTGTCTGTCACTCACGTATGGGCACAAATCTGGGGCCTAATCTTTCGCATGCAGGTAAGGATATTGATTACAGCAGCTACGAGAAATTTTTCAGTCACGCGGATTTAATAGAAGAATATGTTTATGAGCTTGGTATTATGCCCCTGTCATTGAGAGGTTATAACGCGTTCTGGTCTGGTAATCAGCCTGCGACCCTGGCCAGTTTCCTGCCAAACTTCAGTCACCTTAATACTGATGGCAGCATTAGCCGGCCGGGCAGTCCGGTAGCTGATGCCGGCCCGGGCAGAACGTCGCCTTCGCCGGTTAGAATCTTTGGCTCTAATAGCCGTTTTGTCAGTAAATATAACTGGTCGATTGTTTCAACACCTGTTGGTGGTGAAGATGCCACATTAAGTGAAGCGAGTACTTCAAGCCCGGTACTGACGGCGTCGCTGGATGGTGATTACCTTATTCGGCTAACTGTTAGCAATGGTTTATCAAAAAACAGTGAGGATGCCGTAGATACAGTCATTATCAAAATTAACAGTGGTTTGTCGCCTGCGCCGAAAGATATTGTATTTAGTGACATACAGGCGGTATTCAATAATGATTGTGTAAGCTGTCATGATGTAGCAACTTCCGAGCCCACTGTCCCTGTATGGTGGACCAGTGCGCAGCCTGCAACAGGTACCTCGTTGTATGAAGAAGTTTTGGCGCGAGTTGATTTTAATAACCCTGAAAGCAGTTTATTATTACGAAAACCCAGTGGTCATTTCCATCATGGAAATTTACGTACCGGGTTTGAGGAAGAGAATCCTGCCAATCGTCAGCTTTATGACCTGTTTTTGAACTGGATTGTAGAAGGCGCTAGAGAGAACTAGTATTATGTTCCATGTAATACGATGTTTATAAAAAAGTCACCGTTAATTTTTCATTCTATATTTATTTACTTTATTTGGGAGAAAAAACAGCTATGAAAAAGCTGAATTTACTATTTGTTGTATTGTTAGGCGCATTTAACGTTAATGCAGATGAAGGATCGAAGATTGTTATTGATACAAAGGACTTTTATATTGGTGGTGGTTTGAGTTTGAATTCATTGTCGGGTATTGAATTGAATGATGGTTTTGGTTATCAGGTGTTTGCGGGTTATGTATTGCCAGTGAAGATGTCTGAAGCTACTCTGTCTATTGAACTGGGTTACATGAACAGTGGAAATGTCGAGATCAACAAATTCAGGGACGAAAAAGCCAAAGGCATCTGGTCTACAGCAGTAATTAGTTTTCCATTAAAAGGCAAGTTAAGCCTGCTTGGACGTGCAGGGCTGGACTTTGGTGATGATGATGGTTTTATGTTCGGCGGCGGCCTGGGATACCTGGTCAACGAGAAAATAGAAATGCGTGGTGAATATGTTGTGCGTGATAAGATCGATTCGTTACAGTTTAATATTGTTATACGGATGTAATTTGTCAGTTTAAAAGCAAGGTCAAAAACTTTTACCACAGAGGCACAGAGAACACAGAGGTTTGTTTAGCTACGCCTGCGGCGTAGCTAACAACAAAAATCCTTTCTCTGTGTTCTCTGTGCCTCTGTGGTAAATCGCCTTTAAAGTTTTTAATCGTTTGAAAAGAGTCGTTAATCAGTATTCAGCAGGCAAACAAAAGCCCGGCAATAGCCCGGGCTTTTTTAATGTGTGTTTGTAATGTTTAGTTCAGGCGGTAAATGCTACGCGTAGTTTTTTCATTGCATTCTGTTCAAGTTGACGAATGCGTTCGGCAGATATCTGGTACACATCAGCAAGCTCATGCAGCGTAGCTTTATCTTCATCCAGCCAGCGGCGTTGAATGATGTCCTGACTGCGTTCGTCCAGATTTTTCAGAGAAGTTTTCATCAGCTGTAGATGTTGTGCTTGAGTGTCATCTGATTCTAATTGGCGCGCAGGGTCTGCACGTTGATCTGTCAGGTAAGCCGCTGGAGAAAACACGTGTTCTTCATCTTCATTAACCGGTGCGTCGAAAGCGACATCGTAATTGCTCAGACGAGACTCCATTTCCAGTACGGTTTCTGGTTTAACACCCAGGGCATCAGCGACATCTTTCACTTCATCATGACTGAACCATCCCAGACGTTTTTTGTTGCTGCGTAATTTAAAGAATAATTTACGCTG
>QIHT01000236.1 GCA_003229115.1 Gammaproteobacteria bacterium
GCGAATAAATTATTCGGCATGTCCTTATGCCTCTCCCCTTCGGGGCTTCGTTCAAATCGCTGCTGGCGATTTAGTCGCACCTACAATTAATACCCCGTCAGCTTGCTGCGGGGTAGTTTATTTTGGGATATCATATCTATAGAGCGCCTGATATCCTGTACTGGCTGAAACAACAGTGTTTAATGCACAGAATTAACTAGTATTCGTACTTAAGGCCAAAAATTATTTGTGTATCATTTCTGACAGGGATGGTGCCGTCATCTCTTGTGGTGGGTTTTGAGGTGTGGTCCCATACGAAAGACACATCAAAATCAAGAGCGCCAGTGATTTCGGTTTCAAGCGTGGTCACCATGTGATGTGTATACCCTCCCGAGTCCTGATCGACAATAGCAATATTATAGGTATGGATGAAGTCAACTCTGGAATTGATTTTAGTGTCAAAGTTTGAGTTTATTGAAAGAGAAGCTGTGGTTTTGTCTGTCTCTTCTCCTGGTTGAACTGTTTCAAATCGTGTTCGTTGTGCAGCCGGGCCACCTGAAATATCCCAGTCGGTTTTTGATGTTCTGATAATGAAATAACCGGCACCTGTACCTACTAAAACTCGTGAATCGATATTCTGGAAACGGTCACGGAAGTATTCGCCAAACACAGGTTGCCAGAAAAAATAGCGGTTTTTAAAAATATCGTAATTAGAGTTTGCCCTGTGATTATTGACGGTTCTTTCACTGTCGACCGTAGAAAAATTGCCGATGTAGTCAAATAGAAATCGAGATCCAGTTGTTTGTCGCTTGATATTGGTTCTGGCATTGTAGTTAATTTCATCAGAGTTGCCCTGGCGAATGTTTCCGCCAAGCGTAACGCTGGCGTGCCAGTAGCTACTTTCTGTATCTTCTCCAGCTGTCATGCTTACCAGGTCCTGGCGTGAAAAAACCCGTTTTTTTTCATCATAGGAAGTAATAATTATTTTTTCGCCGGTTAACTCTATTGTGCCGGTTGTTTTTATTAAACCCTCAAAGCGAATTACCTGTGGCCAATAGCTTTTTAAATACTGGATATTATCAATGTTGATTTTGACGACACCGAATTCATCACTATCAAACTCCAGCTCATAATCGTGGAACAGGATAATCTCCCCGGTGAGCCATTCGCCTGAAGTGGTTTGGACCCAGTCAGCTTCAATATCGCCTGGTTGTGCTGTGGCCCAGTTATCCGCTTTGCTGTTTTCTGTGCTGGTTATTTCTTCGGCAATGGCGCTGAGATTGCCTGTTAGGAAACAAATGATAGCGAGTAAACGGATAAGAAGGTGTTTCACGGGTATTTCTTAATCAATGTATTGCTGATGTTGCGCAGGATTATACAGTAGCAGAATGATTTTTTTAATCTCAGAAGGATCAATTGCTCGCCGTTTGCAACGAAGTTTGTAGGAGCGGCTTTAGCCGCGAATGGTTTGCTGTCGTAACCATCGCGGCTAAAGCCGCTCCTACGACATAATATCCTATCAATTTACTTTGGTGTGATTTATAGGCTCTCATTCGTGTTATTGATGGGTGCCAAGTCTGCTATTTGACGACTGACAGATTTGACCTGTTGATGAGCGAACAAGCCACTTATAATAGCCACCATATCAGCGCCCGCATCAAACACCTGTTTTGCGTTTTTGGTGGTGATGCCGCCAATGGCGCAGACTGGAATATTGAGACGGGTGTTTGCTTCGCCGAGCAAATCAAGTTTTGCGATATCAGCCTCGGGTTTTATTGTTGATGTAAAAAAAGCCCCCAAAGCCACATAACTGGCACCTTCATTTTCGGCCCGGGTGGCTAGTTCGAGCTGGTTGTAGCAGGAAATACCGATAATGGCCGTTGCACCGAGAGTTTCCCTGGCTGCAGCAATCGATGCATCGTTTTTCCCCAGATGGACGCCATCAGCATGAACTTGTCGCGCCAGTTCAAGATCGTCGTTGATGAGTAACAGTGCGTTGTACTGGTTGCAGAGCATCCGTAGTGTGGTTGCCTGATGTTGGCGCTTTTTACGGTTGTCGCTCTTATCTCGGTACTGAATAATAGCAGCACCACCCTGTAAGGCTTGTTTGATGACGTGATGAAATTGAGCTTCCGTTATTAGTGTTTCATCCGTAATGGCATACAGACCACGTAGGCGGTGTCTTGGGTCAAACATTCTCCAGTCGCTCGTATTTAGCTGGCTTCAGTTTTTTTTTTCTCGTGAAGCCAGAAAAAACGATCAGGATGATACTGTCCCATGCCTATCCGACTGCCGTTGACCAGTGTTTTGTGCGTGTAATCTAGGGCCTGGTGAGATGCGCCTACAGGTTCCTGTCCGAGTGCCAATAAGGCGGCGAGGCTGGCAGCGAGCGTGCAGCCCGAGCCATGATATTTATGAGGCAGTCTTTCGTAGTGGAATTGTTTTAACTCACGATGATTGCTGTAAAGCGTGTGTACAACATCGGGTGTTTTGCCGTGTGTACCAGTGAGCAGAATGTACTCGCACTCTGTTTCCAGTAAACCCATCGCAGCCGCGGCCGGGGTATCGGATCCGGGTGCTAATGCGTGAACTTCAAAGATATTGGGTGTCAGTATGGTGGTGAGTGGTAGTAGAAACGTGCGAACCGTATCGACCAGGTCGGGCGTACTTAGCGCGCCGTCTTTTTCTGTACTAAATACAGGGTCATAAACGACTTTAATGGTCGGGTAGTCTGTCAGAATAGAGTGGATAGCCTCTGCAATTTCCGAGCTGCCCACCATGCCTATTTTTATAATACTGACCGGCATGTCTTCGAGTACGGCGCGAGCTTGTTCGACGATTAAGTCTGCCGGCATAGGTGAGAACGACATGACATCCTGCGAGTCCTGTACCGTGGCTGCCGTGATGATGGGTGCGACCTGGCCGCCGTGGCTGCTAATGGCTTCAATATCTGCCTGAATACCAGCGCCACCTGATGGGTCCAGTCCGGAGAAACACATAACAATCGGTTTGTTCATTTCTGTCATGTGCCCAGTTTATTCCTGTTAGTCTTGAGTGCAAGCTTATACAGGTATAAGAATCATGTTTTTTTAAGGCTGCAGGTTGTGTAAAATTCGCATTAAAATTCATTATATTTATTAAGGGGAAAGCAGTGGAATATAGAACATGGCTCTGCGTAGTGTGTGGTTACCTATATGACGAAGCTAAAGGTGATGAGGAACATGGGCTAGCACCCGGTACACGTTGGAAAGATGTTCCGGAAGGTTGGGAGTGTCCTGATTGCGGCGCTGAAAAATCCGATTTTGAGATGACCGAAGTTAAATAGACTCATGTAGCGATGAAATTAAGCAAGGCCGCCTTTCTGGATCTGGCATCGATTTACCGTGATGACCTGGATCTAACTGCGTTAAAAAACTCTGTTCCGGAGTGGTTATGGTTTGATAATATTTCAGAGCCTGAATTAATGGATGTACTGGCAGAAGTTGATGTTGTTGTCAGTAATAAAGTTTTTCTTGGCGAGGAGCAATTACGAAAAGCAAAACGTTTAAAGTTAGTATGTATCGCTGCTACCGGTACTAATAATATTGATTTGAAAGTGGCTGACGAACTGGGTATTACGGTTCGTAATGTTCGTGCTTATGCCACAGCATCCGTCGTTCAACATGTTTTTACATTATTGTTATCACTTGTAACGCGCATAGATGAATACAGGCTGGCTGTTCAGCGCGGAAAATGGTCCAGCAGTGAATATTTTAGTTTGCTGGATTTCCCTATTCATGAGTTACAGGGAAAAACACTGGGTATTGTTGGTTACGGAGAACTGGGTAAGGCAGTAGCTAAAGTTGCCTCGGCATTTGGTATGAATGTTCTGGTCGCAAAAAGAAACCCTGAAGATGAAAGATCAGAACGCGTAAATCTTGTTGAGTTGCTTGAAAAGGTTGATGTATTGTCTTTGCATTGTCCTCTTAACGAAGGTACCCGTGGTTTAATTGGCCAAGGTGAGTTGGCATTGATGAAATGTGATGCTGTACTGATAAATACGGCGCGTGGAGGTTTGGTTGATGAGCGCGCATTGCTTGAGGCTTTAGAAAATAAAAAGCTGGGTGGTGCGGGTATTGATGTTATAGAGCAGGAGCCTCCTGCTAGTGATTCTCTCCTGTTACAGGCGAATTTATCCAACTTGATAATAACGCCACATATTGCATGGGCCAGTGTCGAATCACGACAAAGATTAATTGACGGTGTTGCTGAAAATATCTCTGCTTTAGCTGCTAGTTAGCCTGAAAGATTTATGGAGCGCTTCACCCATAATAGTTACTGTTAATTTTCGTTCAATGGGTGAGGTTTTTTCTTCCCAGAAGAAGATGCCTTGCCAGACGCCAATTCCCTGGCGTGAGTTGCTTACCGGGATGGTTATTTCATTCTGCGCACTCATGCCACGCAGGTTTTCCGGCATGGCTTCCATACTTTTTTTAAGATTTCCTTCGGCATTAATACTGCTCGGCGCCAGCTCTGCCATAAAATCTTTGGTTGAGATTTTTGTGGACTCATCTGCGGTATCGCAAAGTACCAGTGAAGAAGTGCTGCTGTGAAGAAACAGGTGGCAAGTGCCGGTCTGTACGCCTGATTCTCTAATGACGTCTTTAATAAGCTCGGTTATTTCATAGGCGCCGCGTGCATGTTTACCAAGTTTTAATGTGTCCTGAAAAAAAATCATAGTCGTATTTATTCATTCACCCATGACGGTGACAGTAATATTGCGTTTGAACGGGCTGGTTCTATGTTCCCATAAGTAAATGCCCTGCCATAGTCCCAGACATTCTTTGCCATTTTCGATGGGTATCGATAATGTGCTTTCGGTGAGTACAGTGCGGATATGGGCGGGCATGTCATCGTCGCCTTCATCTTTGTGCTTGAACATGTTATCACCATCGGGCACCAATCGTTTCATAAAAGTTTCGAGATCAGTCCTGACTGTTGGATCCGCATTTTCACATAGAATAAGTGATGCGCTTGTGTGGTGGATAAAAACTTGACAGATGCCTGTCTTGATACCTGACTTGCTAATGACTTCATCCACTTGCTGGCTGATATTGTAGGTGCCACGTCCCCGGGTAGAAAAACGAAGTTGTTGTTGGTGAACCATGTTGTTTGCTCTATTGCAGTGCGACGCACCTCAGTTTATCAAATATCGCCTGGTACTGTTTTTTTTGCCACAGAGGTCACAGAGTACGGCTAATAAGATTACAGGCAGTTCTGAAAGCTCTCTCCCAGTTTTTGCATGATCTGCCATAGCGTATTTTTGTCTGCAGCTAACCGGATACCGGTAGCGTCAAGTTCTATAGCTCGCGCACTACTGCCTGCAAGTAGTGAAGCCATAATCGGTGGTTCAGTGGGGGCGTCGTAAAATACACACTGAACAGACTGTGTGCGGATCAGTTTTTTCATTGCCTGAATGTGCCTGGCACTGGGCTGAATCTCAGAGCCGCTGCTGATAAAGCCGACGTTTTTCAGATTAAACTCCTCTTCAAAATATTGATAACCATCGTGATAGGTCAGGAATGGGCTGCGTTTATTTTTCAATTTTGAACTGAGTTCGTTTTTTATTGTTTCTATTTTTTTACGTAGTATCTTACTGTTGTTTTTGTACTGCCAGCTGTTGTCAGGGTCAATGCGAATTAGCTGTTGTGTGATTTCATCCATCATTTTTTCAATATTGGTGGTGTTCATCCAGATATGAATATCGATAGCTGAGTGCTGGTTTTTGCGGTCGTGATTGGTCGAGCGTGCTGGTAATAGTGTCAAGCCTTCGGTATTGACCAGTGAAACAACTTTTGTATTTTTATCAAGACCATTCAGCACACGGGTGATGAAGCTCTCCAGGTTTGGCCCAATCCAGAAAATTAAATCCGCCTGTGCCAGTTTGTGACGTTCTGAGGGTTTGAGGCTGTAATGGTGAGGTGACTGGCTGGAGTTCAATAATAGTTCAGGTTGGCCTACGCCCTGCATAATACCCGCCACCAGTGAATACACCGGTTTGATGCTGGTAACCACTTTGAGAGGAGCCTTGCCTGCCTGCGCATAGGCCTGAAGCGGGCTGCTTAAGAAAATCAAAAGGGCAAAAAAACAGTAGCGCATGGCGGTGATGGGAAATTGTTTTGTTATGTTATAATATAACATTTTACACGAAGTGATATTTTTGTGCAGGGGTAAAACACGATGGCCATAGCCAGAAAAACCGGGGCAGGCAAAACCGGGGCAAAGAAAACCGGCACCACTGGGGTGGATTGCCATCACACCGGTGAAACTTGTTGTACGCGACCGTCATCGGAACAGGTGAAACATTTTCTGCACCAGGCTGAAGAGTTGTGCGCTGAACGTAAACAACGTTTTACTGATTTGCGTAAGCAGGTGCTAAAACTGGTTTGCAAATACTCGCAACCGGTGGGGGCGTATACGCTGCTTGATGATTTGCGTGATGAAGGCCGGTCAGCGGCTCCGCCGACGGTCTATCGTGCACTGGACTTTCTCCAGCAGCAGGGCCTGGTGCACCGACTGGCAAGTAATAATACTTATCTGGCGTGCGCACATCCACAAACTTGCCATCAAGGATTATTTCTGGTCTGCAGTTCTTGCGGCCATACGCAGGAAGTTCATAAGCAGGGCATGTTGCAGGCAGCCAGACGGCATGCCAGAGATTTTGATTTTCTGGTGGAGCATGCAGTGGTTGAAGTCTCCGGTTTATGTGGCCAGTGTCAGGGGCATAAGCATGGATAACAATATTCTACTGTCAGCTAAAAATCTGACTTTTGAAGTTTCAGGAAAAACGCTGCTCAGTGACATTAACCTTGAGTTACACCAGGGCGAGATCATGACATTGATTGGCCCCAACGGTGCTGGAAAAACCAGTTTGGTTCGACTGTTACTTGGTTTGAGCGAAGCTACTCATGGTGAAGTGTATCGTCGTGCCAATTTAAAAATTGGCTATGTTCCACAACGCACCAGTATCAGCAGTGTTATGCCATTGCGCGTGGTGGATTTTTTAAAATTAGCAGCTTCATATAATGAAACCGAGATACAACAGGTGATGCATGAGGTGCGGGCAGGCTATATTTTGCATTCTGCGATACAGGATATCTCGGGTGGTGAGCTACAACGCGTGTTACTGGCAAGAGCTTTACTAAAACAACCGGATCTTCTTGTGCTGGATGAACCTGCACAGGGTGTTGATGT
>QIHT01000150.1 GCA_003229115.1 Gammaproteobacteria bacterium
CTTTGCACATATCGTAAACCGTCAACAGGCTGATTTGTACCGCTGTCAGCGCTTCCATTTCTACGCCTGTCTTGCCCGTGGTCTCCACCGTAGCTTTACATAACACCGTTGAATTCGCCGCGTCGGTTTTAAGTTCGATATCGATATGTGTGATCGCCAACGGGTGGCATAATGGAACCAGTTCCGGGGTTTTTTTCGCGGCCATGATGCCGGCAATACGCGCCACTGCCAGTACATCGCCTTTTTTATTATTGCCATCGAGGATACGCTGCAAGGTTTCGGCCTGCATGGTGATTTTTCCTTCAGCCACCGCACGTCGTTGCGTGATTTTTTTCTCACCCACATCGACCATATGTGCTTCACCGCGCGCATTAAAATGGTTCAAGCTATCTGACATGGTATTTTCCTAAAAAGCCGGAGTGCTAGCATAACAAGAGGGGGCGATTGTATAAAGCGCATTATCCAGACGAGTCCGTAGGTTGGGTTAGTGAAGCGTAACCCAACAACTTTCCGTATTCGAAAATGTTGGGTTACGGCAAAAAACGCCTAACCCAACCTACGGGGTAGCATAGCAAAAGGATCCGCCATTCGTGTCCATATGAGTCATTGATTACCGTCATATCTCTCAAATCAGGGTGACAGCCAAACAACAAACCGGATAACATGTTGTTATGAGTATCGAGGTCAAATTCTTTGCCAGTTTGCGTGAAACTCTGGGTATCGAATCAACTAGCATTACCAGCTCAGCCGGACTCACGGTTCGGGAGGTGTGGGACAGCACCACCGATTCCGCAGCCTATCCAGTCAATACGTTGTGTGCGATCAACATGGATTACGCCCATCAGGATGATGCCGTGAAAGATGGTGATGAAGTCGCTTTTTTCCCGCCGGTCACCGGGGGTTAACATGCCCGCCTTTCTGCTCGAACACACTCTCAATCCATTACAGGAACTGGAGCAATACCAGAACACACACCTGACAGCGGGCAGTTATGGCGCAACCGCCAGTTTTACCGGCACCATGCGCGACTTCAATGCTGGCGATAATGTCCAGCAAATGACACTGGAACACTACCCGGAAATGACACAAAAATTTCTCGACCAGTTATGCAATGAGGTGATGTCGAAATGGTCACTGGTCGACTGTTTAATTATCCACCGCTTCGGCACCATGAAACCCGGCGATGCTATCGTACTCACCGCGGCCTGGTCTGCGCACCGTAAAGAGGCCTTTTCGGCCTGCCGCTATCTAATGGAAGAGCTCAAAGCCCGCGCACCTTTCTGGAAAAAAGAAACTACTGGCAAAGGCCAACGCTGGGTGCATGAGGCTGGTGATTAGTTAAAAGAAAAAACAAATTGTCCACAGATGAACACAGATAAAAGCTAAGGCAAAATCTTTCAGCCGCGAATGACGCAAAGGGCGCAAACAAACCTTTAAAAACAAATGATGTTTTTGCTTTTTTCGCGCCCTTTGCGTCATTCGCGGCTAAGAGTTTTTCTTTTGTCTTAGCTTTTATCCGCTTTTATCCGCTTTTATCTGCGTTCATCTGTGGACTAAAAAATTACTGTATAAGAATAAACAGTGCCGTACGTCCTCGCTGAATATTTAGTAATATCTTTTTATCCTTTTCGCCCACCACTTTTCTGAAATCGTCCAGCGTTTTTACCAGTCTGCGGTTGACAGAAAGAATAATGTCACCTTTTCGTAAACTTGATTTCCAGGCGGCACTGCCCTGCTTAACCTCGGTTACTACCAAATGAACTTCACCGCCTTCTCCTGTCTGCTCAATTTTGGCACCGGCTAAACTCGCGTGCACTTTTTCCCCTTCGACACTCTCCTCATTCGCGGTTCGAATGACTGCAACCAGCTTTTTCTTTTTGTTTTCCCTGATAACTGTCATCTTCATTTCATCGCCAACACGTAACATACCCACAACATTACGCATCGCCGAAGCACTTTTAACCGGCGTATCGTTAATGGAAACCACCACATCGCCCGCTTTTAATCCAGCCTCTTCTGCCGCTGTATCCTTGATCACCTGGGAAATCACCACACCCTGATGCAAATCCAGACCAAAGGCATTTGATAACTCGGGCGTCAGGTTCTGCATAATGACGCCCAGCATACCCCGACGCACTTCACCGTATTCAATCAACTGATCAACAATCTGGCTAACCATATTGATGGGAATAGCAAAACCGATACCTACATTGCCGGCACCACCGGCAGAAAGAATAGCGGTATTGATGCCGACTAATTCGCCTTTGAGATTCACCAGCGCGCCGCCTGAATTACCCGGGTTAATCGAAGCGTCGGTTTGAATAAAATCCTCGTAACCTTCAATACCCAGGCCGGTTCTACCCAGGGCACTAACAATACCCGAGGTCACTGTCTGGCCTAAACCAAACGGGTTGCCAATAGCCAGCACGAAATCGCCGACGCGTAAATTTTCTGAATCCGCCATGGGGATGGCCATCAAATCATCCACATCTACCTGCAACAAGGCCACGTCTGCCTCGGGGTCAGAACCCACTAAGGTCGCTTCGTACTGCTGTCCGTGATGCAGGGTAATGGTAATTTTGTCAGCACCGTGGACAACATGGTGGTTAGTCACAATGAAGCCTTTTTTCGCATCAATCACCACGCCTGAACCCAGACTCTTGGTTTCGCGGCGCTGCGGGGTGTTATCCAGACCACGGAAGAATCGTTTGAAAAACGGGTCATTTAACAGGGGGTTATTCGCCACATTGACATGGCCACGCGTCGCAATATTGACCACTGCCGGGCGGGTGCGCTCCACAATCGGTGCCAGTGTAGGCAAGGCGTTGCCGTCCACACTAGCCGGTAAGCCGGCAAATACTGCGCTTGAAATTACAGGCGCCAGGCAACAGACCAAAACTAATAACCATTTTAATTTAAACATCATATCTCCAGATTTAATCTCATTGCATGGACACGACCAGGCGCGAATAGTTCGATTTTGCCAATACCTGCGGCTTTAGGCAAACCCACTTGATGTTCCTGTGTTGAGCTGATAAGTTTCGGCTCTGTTTTCACTCACACAGGCCAGTTCATATGCGTTACCTCCTTATATTTGCTATAGCCCTGACTACCCCCCTGATAGCCAGCGCAGCCGACAACAAGCTGAATACTGACCAGCAAAAAGCCAGTTACGGCTTTGGCGTAGACTTCGCAAAACGCCTGACGCAGCAAGGTATAGAGCTTGATACCAATGCACTCACCCGCGGTATTCGTGATGCTTCCGAGGGTAATAAACTGGTCTTGTCAGACACTGAAATGGATCAGGCCAGAAAACAATTCCTGCAAAAACTACAGGCCGATTTAGCCCTTAAACAAAAAGAACAGGCCACGAAGAACCTGGCTGAAGGCAAAGCATTTCTGACCGCCAACGCCAAAAAAGAAGGTGTGGTTACTACCAGTAGTGGTTTGCAGTACAAGATCATCAAACCCGGAAATGGCGCAATACCCAAGCTGGAAGATACTGTAGTCACCCATTACAGTGGCACATTAATTGATGGCCGTGAATTTGACAGCTCCGTCAAACGCAACAAACCTGCCACCTTCCCGGTAAAAGGCGTCATCAAAGGCTGGACTGAAGCTTTGCAGTTGATGAAAGTCGGCGCGAAATGGCAGTTGTTTATTCCGTCTGATATTGCTTATGGTGAAAGTAAGCGTAGTGAGTTGATTCAAGCCAACTCTACGCTGATCTTTGAGCTTGAGTTAATCGATATAAAATAAAAAATTTGCCACAGAGGCACAGAGATCACAGAGAAATGCAGGCTTTGGTTATAAGTTTCTTCTGTCATTGCGAGCGAAGCGCGGCAATCTCCTGAATTACACGAACTGAAAGAGATTGCCGCGCTTCGCTCGCAATGACAAACTAAAAAACCTCTGTGTTCTCTGTGCCTCTGTGGCTAGTTTTTTTATTCAATGTTCTGGATCTGTTCCCGCATCTGCTCGATCAAAACTTTCAATTCCACTGAGGCCTGCGTCATTCTAATATCCGCAGACTTGGAGCCCAGTGTATTCGCTTCGCGATTGAGCTCCTGCATAAGGAAATCCAGCCGCCGACCTACTGCATCATCGCGATTAAGCACATCACTGAGCTCTTTATTGTGTGCGTCCAGCCGGTCCAGTTCTTCGTCAACATCCATTTTCTGCACCAGGTAAACCAGTTCCTGCTCCAGCCTGTCCATCTCCGGATCTGCTTTTAGTTCTTCAAACTTTGATAATATTTTTTCACGATGGTTTGCCCGTATTTCAGGCATGAATTCACGCACCTGCAGCACAATTTTTTCTACCGCATCACAACGTTGTACAATCAGGTCTTTTAGACGCTTGCCTTCACGTTTGCGATTATCGACCAGCTCCTGCAATGCCTGGGTCAGCAATGTCTCACTGGCTGTGTTCACTGGTTTCATATCCGGCGCCGACTCTTTTACAACACCGGGCCAGCTCAGGATATCAACCACATTAATCTCCGAGGACTGGTGAAACATGGCATTAAGCCGCTCGCAGGCATGTATCACTTGTTTGGCAATGTCTTCGTTGATATCGACACCGTTTTGGACACCACTATCAGACTTGAAGCGCAAACAACATTCCAGCTTGCCGCGGCTTAAGCTTGCGCTAATCAGTTCACGAAAACGCCCTTCCATGGCGCGTAACTCATCCGGCAGGCGCATATGTATATCAAGGTAGCGGTGATTCACTGAACGCAACTCCCAGATGAGTGTACCGAAGCTTTCGGTCACCTGGTTACGCGCAAAGGCCGTCATGCTTTTAGTCATTGTGTTCTCCCTTTCATGGGCAGATTGTATCATGCGCCCGTTGACTATCGCGTCATGTATAATGCGCCGCACACTATCGCTGACCCTGAAAACCCGGAGCCAACAATGAGACCGAGCAAACGCGCACCCGATGAAATGCGCCAGATTTCCATCACCCGCAACTACACTAAACATGCCGAAGGATCTGTACTGATCGAGTTTGGCGATACCAAAGTCATCTGCACCGCCTCGGTTGAAAACCGTGTTCCCGGCTTCCTGCGTGGCCAGGGCAAAGGCTGGGTGACGGCAGAATATGGCATGTTGCCCCGCTCTACCGGCAGCCGCATGCGGCGAGAAGCGTCCAGCGGCAAACAGGGCGGACGCACCATGGAAATCCAGCGACTGATCGGTCGCTCGCTACGTGCTGCCATTGATCTTGACGCGCTGGGTGAAAATACCATCAGTCTCGATTGCGACGTCATCCAGGCCGATGGTGGCACACGCACCGCCAGTATTACCGGAGCCTGGGTTGCCCTGCATGATGCAGTTCAATATTTGATGAAAGAGGGACTGGTCAAAAAAGACCCGCTGCATCATCAGATTGGTTCCGTCTCGGTCGGCATCTTTAACGGCACACCGGTACTGGATCTGGATTACGCCGAAGACTCCAATGCGGAAACGGATATGAATGTCGTCATGAATAACGGTAACGGCTTCATTGAAGTACAGGGTACAGCTGAAGGTCACGCTTATTCCAAAGATGAGCTCAACGCCATGCTGGGGTTAGCTGAAAAAGGTATCAAAGAATTATTTGACGCGCAAAACGCGGCTATCAAAAATTAGAATTTGTAAGAGCGGCTTTAGCCGCGATAGCTATGTCATCAAATCATTCGCGGCTAAAGCCGCTCCTACAACACAAAATTCTGTCAGCAGGCTGGTTTATTAATCTGAAAATATTTTGTGCGAAATAAAAACTGACGAGAACTAATATCCATGAGCCACATAAAAAAAATCGTACTCGCCAGTGGCAACGTTGGAAAGGTACGCGAAATTAATAAATTGTTTGCAGGCTGCGGCATTGAAGTCATTCCACAATCAGAACTCAAGGTGCCGGAAGTGCCAGAAACAGGTACCACTTTCGTAGAAAATGCCATCATTAAAGCCAGGCATGCCGCCCAGTGCACGGGCTTGCCCGCCATTTCTGATGACTCGGGCATCGAAGTAGATGCACTGAATGCCCGTCCCGGAGTTTATTCAGCACGTTATGCCGGCGAAGGTGCCAGTGATCTGGACAACAATAATAAAATGCTGTCAGAGCTTGAAGGTATAGCCAATGAGAAACGCACTGCCCGCTACTGGTGCATACTGACATTCATGCGTCATGAAAATGACCCCGTTCCAATCATCACTCAAGCAAGCTGGGAAGGCCGAATTCTTGAAGCTCCTCGTGGTGATGGTGGTTTTGGTTACGATCCGATTTTTTACGTGCCAACGCATGATTGCTCGGGTGGTGAATTAGCATTAGAAAAAAAGAACAAGATCAGCCATCGTGCACTTGCATTGCAGGCGATGCTGGAAGAGTTCAAGGTACATAAGTTTATATAACATTGGCCGCAAAGAACGCAAAAGGCGCAAAAAAAACATACATAGACAAAAACTGTACTTTTGTTTTAAACCATTCGCGTATTTTGCGTTCTTTGCGGCAAAAAAAATATATGTTTATAATTTAATAGTATGCATGTTCTTCTCTGTAGCGAAATCAATCTTAACCACCTGCACTCCCTGCTAGCTCGTTACGGCATGAAAGTTAAAACGGTAACACCCAGCGAACCCATTCCCGGCAGTTTCTGGAAAGACACAGAAGCCGGTTTGATTGGCAACACACTCTTCATCAGCGCTGACACCCCCGTGCATTCTGCACTTCATGAGACCTGCCATTATATTTGTATGGATGAACAACGTCGGCAGAATCTTGATACCAATGCAGGTGGTGACTACGAGGAAGAAGACGCAGTCTGTTATTTACAAATCATACTCGCCGACTCTATTTCTGAAATGGGACAAAATCGCATGTTCGCTGACATGGATGCATGGGGTTATTCATTCCGACTCGGTTCAGCGCAGACATGGTTTGAAAAAGACGCCGAAGATGCCTGTGAGTGGCTTCGACAAAACAAACTAACCACATCAGACATTAAACCCACGTGGAAGATTCGCCAGTAGGCCGGGATAAGGCTTTGTCGTTCCCGGCATAGTTTGGCATTTGCCTGC
>QIHT01000029.1 GCA_003229115.1 Gammaproteobacteria bacterium
CAACTGGCCAGACAAAGCATGGGTTTGAGTGGTCGCATGTCGAGACTGGCGAGGCGCTTACCGATTGGTACCAGAGATGTCTAAAGTGAAACAAGCTTATGATGTATTAATCGTTGGTGGTGGCATGGTTGGCCTGACGCTGGCCAACGCCCTGCGCGATTCCGGACTGTCTATTGGTGTGATTGAACAGCTCGCACCGCCAGTGGTGAGTGATGAAATTGATGTTCGTGTTTCAGCCATCAACCGGGCTTCGGTGCAGGTATTTCAATCCGTAGGTGTCTGGCATGCCATGCTGCAACAACGTGTCTGTGCTTATCAGCAGATGCACGTGTGGGACGCGACCGGTGCCGGCTCGATTCATTTTGACAGTGCCGAGCTGGGGCTGGACTCGCTGGGCACTATCGTCGAGAACACGATTATCCAGCAGGCGTTGTTGCAGGGCATAAAAAATGTGGCTGAGCTTGACTGGTTGTGTCCTCATAGAATCGAATCGGTTGAATGTTTTGAGGCAGGTCATCGTGTCACACTGGAAAACGGCGAAAGCCTAAGTTGCAAACTGCTGGTGGGTGCTGATGGTGCTAAATCTCTGGTCAGAGAGGCTGCGGGCATCGAGTTCAAACGTTCGTCCTATGATCAGCAAGGCATTGTTTGCACGGTCGCCACTGAGCAGCCCCATGCCGAAACTGCATGGCAGTGTTTTTTGCCCACCGGGCCGCTGGCTTTTCTGCCGCTGGCCGATGGTCGGTGTTCTATCGTCTGGTCGATGGATGCGAACCGGGTTGAGGAAATACTGGCGCTGGAAGATGAGCCTTTTTGCAGGCGACTGGAACAGGCCTTTGGTTATCAACTGGGTGCGGTGACCTCAACCAGCGCGCGCGCCGCCTTTCCTTTGGGCCATGGGCATGTCGATCAGTACGTGCAGCAGGGGCTGGCGTTAATCGGTGATGCGGCACATAACATCCACCCGCTGGCCGGTCAGGGCGCAAACCTTGGATTTCTTGATGCTGCCTGCCTCGCTGAGGTGATTTTGCAGGCCAGACAGGCGAATCGGCAGTGGTGGGCGCTGCATAGCCTGAGAAAGTACGAACGTGCCCGCAAAGGCGGTAATCGCCTGATGGAAACCTCGATGACAGGGTTTAAAGTGTTGTTTGGTAATGAAAATCCGTGGTTGTCGCTGTTGAGAAATGCCGGCCTCGGGCTGGCCGATCAGGTGCCCCTGTTGAAGTCCCGGTTAATGAAGCAGGCGATGGGTCTGGATGAGGTATTGTAACTTTAGTTACAAAGCGTTAGTCTGTTGGGATATCCTATCTCGCACATAAGGAGTTGTTTATATTAGTGTTTTTTAATAAACATTAATATCACTGCTCACCCACCACGGAGGGTTTAATCATGAACACCGCTTCACACGATTACGTCTACAAAGATTTCAGTCTGCACACAGCCGACTTTCTGAATGGTATTCGCTGCCTCAAATCAGGTTTGAACGAAGAGGCTAATCGTTATTTTCAGCTGGCTTATGAATCGGTGAATAACGGCGATGTTTATCATAATAAATATGCGTCGTTCTGCGGCTTGCTGCGCGTTTTGCACGGTGACCCTGGAGGGCTGGTTTTGTGCCGGGATGCAGCACGTGGAGAGATAATGGATGGCGATGTTTTCCTTAATCTGGCGCGGGCTGAATGGTTTTACGACAGCCGAAAAAGAACCGTCAATGCTATTCTGAACGGGCTGGATGTCGACGGCAAGCATATCGGTCTGCTGCAGATGCACAGGGATCTAGGTGTAAGGGCGCATCAGCCCATCCCCTGGATAAGCCGGAATAATATACTCAATATCTGGCTGGGCAGGCTGTTACGCAAAAAAGATGGCCTGTGGGAGGGCGATTACCCGTTCCGTTTTTGAGTGTTAGTCTCAGGCTGACGCCATGGCATACCCTGTCTGAAATCATTGCCTTTTCCGGTAAATTTGGTTTATAGTCTCCGCTCATTTTTAGAGGGTACGGTTCGGCCTTGAACGGCGGAAAATACGAGCCGACTTAGAAGAGCTGTCATGAGCCAACAAACCATTCTGTATGACAAACATGTTGAATACGGCGGCAAAATCGTAGATTTTGCCGGCTGGATGATGCCCGTGAATTACGGTTCACAAATGGATGAGCATCACCAGGTGCGGAGTGACGCCGGCATGTTCGATGTTTCCCATATGACCATCGTTGATTTAAGCGGCGATGGCGTCAGGCATTACCTGCAGCATTTACTGGCCAATGATGTCGCCAAACTGAAAGATTCAGGCAAGGCTCTGTATAGTTGTATGCTCCAGCCGGATGGCGGTGTGATTGATGATCTCATCGTTTATTATATGAATGACGGCTGGTATCGCATGGTGGTTAATGCGGCAACCCGCGATAAAGATATGGCCTGGATTACCGAGCAGGCCGCTGATTTTGATGTTGAAATCAATGAGCGCCCGAAACTGGCAATGATTGCGGTACAAGGTCCCAATGCCCGGGAAAAAGCGATTTCCGCTTTGCCGGTGGATGTTGTCGAAGCGGTTTCTGAACTGAAACGGTTTTTTGGTTGTGAGTGCGGTGACTGGTTCGTGGGTCGCACCGGTTATACCGGCGAAGACGGTTTTGAGATTATGTTGCCCGAATCGGAAGCTGCTGCATTCTGGGACAAGTTAAGCGCAGCCGGGGTCAAACCTTGCGGTTTGGGTGCACGTGATACCCTGCGCCTTGAAGCTGGCATGAACCTTTATGGTTCGGATATGAGTGAGAAAACCTCACCGCTGGTTTCAGGTTTAGGCTGGACCATCACCTGGCAGCCTGAAGAACGTGATTTTATAGGTCGTGCATCTTTACAGCAGGAGCGCGATAATGGCGTACAGCAAAAGCTGGTGGGCCTGATTCTTGAGGAGCGCGGTGTTTTGCGTGGTCATCAAAAAGTGGTAGTGGAGAATGTTGGCGAAGGAGAAGTCACTAGTGGTACATTTTCACCGACACTGAAGCAGTCGATTGCGTTGGCGAGAGTGCCAGCAGCGACAGCTGACCACTGCCAGGTTGAAATACGCGGCAAATTGCTTAAGGCTCGTGTGGTTAAACCGGTGTTTGTACGTGAAGGCAAAGCTGTTTAAAATAAACTACCCCGCAGCAAGTTGACGGGGTATTAATTGTAGGTGCGAATTCATTCGCACAATGCTGCCAATGTTCACGTACATCGTGCGAATGAATTCGCACCTACAGATTACGTGGCAAGCCACGGGGAATTGTACCCACAGTGATTAAATAACGATGATTAACGATAAGCAAGAAGGTTTTTTCCAATGAGTGAAGTCCCTACAGAATTGAAATACACAAAATCGCATGAATGGATTCGTCAGGAAGTCGATGGCACAGTGACGATTGGTATTACCGATCACGCGCAGGAATTATTAGGTGACCTGGTTTTTATTGAATTGCCGGAAGTCGGTTCCGACATAAACGCAGAAGATGCCGTTTGTGTGGTGGAATCAGTAAAGGCAGCCTCGGATGTTTACATGCCCATCAGTGGCGAGATAACAGAAGTTAACGAAACCCTCAACGATGCACCGGAAACCATCAATGATTCACCGTTTGATGATGGCTGGTTAATCAAAGTCAAACCATCCGCTGCGGTTGAACTGGAAGATTTGATGGACGCCGATGCTTATCAAGCAGAGATAAAGGAAAGTTAGCAGTTTTCAGTAGGCAGTTTGCAGTTAAATGCGAAGAACTGTTTTAAAATAACTGCCAACTGCCAACTGCCAACTGCCAACTGCCAACTAGTTTTTAATATGCCTTTTATCCCCCACACTGATCAGGAAATCGCCGAAATGCTGCAGGCGATTGGTGTCAATTCGATTGATGATTTGTTCGAAGAAATACCAGCAAATTTACGCGTTGATGGTCTGCCCGGTGTTCCCGAAGGCATGACTGAAATGGAAGTTTCGCGTTTGATGCGTTCCCGTGCCTCGCAGAACACCAATGCGATATGTTTTATGGGTGCCGGCGCGTACGAACACCATATTCCAGCGGCTGTCTGGGAAATTACCACGCGCGGTGAGTATTACAGTGCGTACACACCGTATCAGGCAGAAGCTTCGCAGGGGACTTTGCAACTCACTTACGAATACCAGAGCATGATGACGGCGCTGACCGCGATGGATGTCTCCAATGCCTCGATGTATGACGGCGCTTCGTCACTGGCGGAAGCGGTGTTGATGTCGGTGCGTGGCAATCGAAAATCTAAATCGCGCAAAATATTGCTACCCGAATCAGTCAACCCGAGTTATCGCAGAACCACTAAAACTATTGTGAAGGGTCAGAACATTGAACTGGTACCGGTTGCGTATGATGCTGCAAGCGGCCAGTCATCAATGGATGCGTTCAAGGCGTTTAGCGGTGAAGATATTACGGCGGTGGTTATCCAGCAGCCGAATTTTTTTGGCACACTGGAAGATGTTGATGCGATTACCGACTGGGCACACGAGAATAATATTTTAGTCATCGCGGTGGTCAACCCGCTGACACTGGCGGTATTAAAACCGCCGGGTGAATGGGGCGCAACCGGCGTTGATATCGCCTGTGGTGATGGCCAGCCTTTGGGTGCGCCGTTAGCTTCGGGTGGTCCTTACTACGGATTGTTATGTTGTACCCAGGCTCTAGTCAGGCAAATGCCGGGACGTATTGTAGGACGTACGGTTGACCTGGATGATAAAGAAGGTTTTGTATTAACCCTGCAAGCGCGTGAACAACATATACGCCGTTCAAAAGCGACGTCCAATATATGTACTAATCAGGGTCTGGTGGTGACAGCATCTACTATTCATATGTCGATAGTGGGGCCGCAAGGTCTGGAAAATACGGCATCAGCCTGCCATGCAAACACCAATGATTTGATAAAAAAGTTGTGTGCGATTGATGGTGTTGAACAACGCTTCACTGGCGTCGGTTTTCATGAAGCAGTTCTGAAGCTCGATGCTGATGTTGCTGATGTTTTGAAAGCGCTAATGAATAAAAACATTCTGGGCGGTTATGATCTTTCCAGTGATTACCCGGAACTGGGTAATGCCATGCTGGTTTGTGCGACAGAAATGCGTACGCAGGATGATATCAGTGCGTATGCTTCTGCCTTGACTGAAGTCATGGCGGCACAAACCACCAAAGTGGCGGAGGCTGTCTGATGTTGATTTTTGAACATTCAAAAGCCGGTCGTCAGGGTGCACCGCAGGCACCCAAGCAAGCTTCAAGTTTGAAAGCAATTCCAGATGCGTTGTTACGTAAAAAACGTGCAGCCCTGCCGGAAGTTTCTGAAATGCAGGCAGTGAGACATTACACACGTTTGTCGCAGAAAAACTTTTCTATTGATACCCAGTTTTATCCGCTGGGTTCATGCACCATGAAATACAATCCGCGTGCCTGTAACTCATTATCGATGTTGCCGGGTTTCCTTGGTCGGCATCCATTAACCCCCGATGAGCAAAGTCAGGGTTACCTCGCCTGCATGTACGAATTACAGGACATGCTGTGCGAAGCCACTGGCATGGCGGCATTTTCGCTGGCACCGATGGCGGGTGCTCAAGGGGAGTTTGCGGGTCTCGCCATGATTGCGGCTTATCATCAGGCGAACGGTGATCATGCGCGCAAGGAAATTCTGGTACCGGATGCAGCGCACGGTACCAATCCGGCGACAGCAACCATGTGTGGTTTTACCGCCCGGGAAATTAAAACGCTGGCTAATGGTGATGTTGATCTGGAAGCGTTGAAAGAAGCGATCGGCCCGGAAACGGCCGGCCTGATGTTGACTAACCCGTCAACCCTGGGTGTGTTTGAAAGACAGATAGAAACCATTGCCAAAATGATTCACCAGGCCGGTGGCCTGTTGTATTACGACGGTGCCAATCTCAATGCCATTCTCGGCAAGATTCGCCCCGGTGATATGGGTTTTGATGTGATCCACTCGAATTTGCACAAAACATTTTCAACTCCGCATGGTGGTGGTGGGCCTGGCTCGGGTGCAGTGGGTGTTGCTGAAAGATTGCTGCCCTACTTACCGGTGCCGATGGTTATAAAAGAAGATGATCAATACCGCCTGTTAACAGAAAAAGATCGACCGGAATCGATGGGGCGTTTATCCGCTTTCATGGGTAACCCGGGCGTACTGGTGCGTGCCTATATTTACATGCGTTTGCTGGGACGTGAAGGTATGGTACGTGTTGCCGAGTTTGCGACCTTAAATGCCAATTACATGATGGCCGAAGCCAAAAAACGCGGTTTTGAACTGGCGATACCCGATCGCAGAGCCAGCCATGAATTTATCATTACACTAAAAAGCGAAGCCCGTGATTTACATGTGACCGCAATGGATTTTGCCAAGCGTTTACTGGATCTGGGTTACCATGCACCGACCACGTATTTCCCGTTACTGGTGCCGGAATGTTTGTTGATTGAACCCACAGAATCAGAAGCCCGGGAAGTGCTGGATGGTTTTATGGATGCAATGCAGCAGATTCGTGAAGAAGCCAAAGAAAATCCCGAGTTCGTGCAGGGTGCGCCTTATACATTACCGGTAAAACGTCTTGATGAAGTTCGGGCGGCGCGGCAGCTGGATCTGGCCTGGAAGGCAGCTGAGTAGTTTCTGTGGGTAAAAGCTAAACAATATCCACCACAGAGGCACAGAGAGCACAGAGTAAAAACGATACGGGTTATTTGCGCCGCAGGCGCAAACAATAAAAACCTCTGTGTACTCTGTGCCTCTGTGGTGAAAGCTTTTGTAGTTGGGCGTGTTAGCGCTTCATTACACAGTTACGGCCTTCCGCCTTGGCGTCATAAAGCGCCGTATCCACTCTATCTATGAGTGTTGATAGTGAATCTGTCTCAGGGATAAATTCAGTTACACCAAAACTGCAGGTAACTCTACCAATACTGAAGCGGTGTTGTTCCACATCCTGTTTTAATCGCTGTGCGTGCTCATAAGCGCCTTTGATATTTGTTGATGCTGCCAGAATAATAAACTCCTCTCCCTCTCCACCGTAGCGTGCAAAAATATCCGAACTGCGGTTTGCACTGGAAATAATTTTAGTTATTTCCCTAAGAACGTTATCACCGGCCAGGTGGCCATGTGTGTCGTTGATTTGTTTGAAGTGGTCGAGATCAAAAAAGATAATCGAAAATCGGCTGCCGTAACGTTTTACTTTATCGATTTCGGCTTCCAGAAAATGGTTGAAATGCAGGCGGTTATAAATGCGAGTCAGGGAGTCGGTAT
>QIHT01000234.1 GCA_003229115.1 Gammaproteobacteria bacterium
AATTTGGTCAATTGCGTGCCGAACTTGCAAAGAACGGGAAACCCATCGGGCCTTACGATTTGATGATCGCCGGCCATGCCCGGGCACTTGGCTTAAAGCTGGTAACTAATAACACACGGGAGTTCAAACGGGTTCCGGGACTACGCATCGAAAACTGGATTTAATTTAATGTAGCGGCGCTGACAGGGTGCATATCCACGATAACCTACGGGAGCATTACAATCTATCCGCAGAATTAGCTGGCCGTTACTAACTCAGAGTAGCAAGGGACACTGTTCAGCATCCCTTTGTATGCATATGTTAGAGGACTAGAAAAATGAGGAAGTGCAAAAAATCCATTTTCGCATTTGGACTGTTATTCCTTATGCTGTCTGAAGTCCAGGCAGAGTATTGTGCAGTGGGGCAGATCAGTGGAAATGTTTGTAAGGGCTTTGTAATTGAGTCCTGCAAATTTATTCGTGTTGATGCGGTAAAAGACGATAACGGAAAATTATTTACGGTCAAGGAATGCTACAGCGATGTTAGTGAGTACAGCGAAGGAAAAGGAAGGTGCTGGATAAACACCAAATCCAAGGGAGGCGGAGCCATTTCATGGGCATTAAACGCTGCTACACAGCCAGAATTTCTCCACAAGAATGAAAACGGGGAATATGAAGAAATTGATGTTGAATACCTCATATTCAAATGTGTGCAGCGGTAAGGACGCAAAACAATGGATATGCCAATTACCCTAATAATCAGCTACGCAATATTCAGTTTTTTCTTATTCTATCAACAGCTTCATCTTAAAAACTTTCGGGGTGCAAGTGAGGTGTTTGAAGCTTCGCTCGGAATATTTGCGCTTATTGGTATGTTGTTTGGTCTTGGTTTCTTGATTTACTGGGGTTATAAGGTCAGTTGGCTACAGGCGGCTGCACTATTCGGTATTGCATTTGCCATTAAAATTGTTTGGTTTCCAATTGAAGCAAAATTGGGGCTGCGAAATTTCTACTGGCTTTTCAGTCTTGCAGGCTTTGTCGCGTTACCAGTATCAGGTTATTTCATGTGGTCGGTATTGCCGTAGAAATATCGCCCTCTGACAAGGCAAATACACTCGGTCGGAAAAAAACGCCGCTCCTTCGTCGCTCTGTTTTTCGCCGCCAGTGATTTGTAACGCTAGGCTCAAAAGGATGTGTCTGAATGTCAGCTAAAAAATATCACAGCAGCAGTGTTAGCAGAAAACACTATCATGTCGTAGGCTTTATTCTTTTCTCGGTGTTACTTTACTGCTCCGATATCGCGCAGGCAGGATGGTTGGGGCCAGATTGTGATATATCAGAATTTAATACCAGTCTAAAAGTTCGTCAGATCGACCAAAATTCCTCTTTCGCTATTACAATTCCCAAATCGTGGTCAGTTAAAAAGAAAAAGGAAAATTCTTATAGTGAAATGCTCATAAAGTCTGGTGGGTCTTGCAAGATCACAGTACTTATTACATCCCGCCCTTTGGAGAAGCGGGAAAGAGAAATAGCACCTGCCAGATTAATCAACAAAATGCTGCAATCATCACTCGACCATTTGCGTTCTCAAGATTACCAGATAGTTGATTATGGAAAATACAAAGAATTCAAATCTGGATGGCCCTCATTTGTAATAGTTTCAGGTGAATCTGGCGCAAAAAGAGTTTCAACTTCTTATGGAACGGTCGTTGAAAATAGGAACTTCTCGATTATAGCTCTTACGAGAAACAAACAACATAGTGAGGATTTGACGGGAATTTTGCGAAATGTTATCGAGTCGCTGGAAATATTATGAGCCTAATCAGGCGCCGCACTTTGCATAAATCGATCTGATTGACCATGATGGGTAACGATAGATAGAGAATTTACCATGGAAACCAAAGTTGTTACGGCACACGTCCCTTTACCATTGGCTGATAAGATCGATGATCTGGCACAGCGCCTTGAACGGTCTAAAGCCTGGATAGTGAAACAGGCGTTAACCACATGGATTGAGCTGGAGGAGGAACGTCGCCGATTAACATTGGAAGCACTGGCAGACGTGGATGCTGGAAATGTCATCAACCACCAGGCAATTCAAGCATGGGCAGACAGTTTGGATACCGATAACCCCTTGTCTATACCCAACAAATGAATCTGAAATGGACGAGTAAAGCTTAGACGTTATGGGGAAAAACAAATGACAGACGATCTTGAAAATGAAAATGAAGATGACGTGATCGAAGAAGACTCTACTACCGCAGAAAACATACATGCGTGGAGAGAGTTGCTTAGCTCAGAGGAAGCGAAAAACTTCGTAGATTCTTTCATGGAGAAAGCTGCCGTCATATTCGGGCGTACAAAAAGTGCAATGGTTATACAAACCATTACAAACATCGCTTTAATGATTACGGCATTTTTCTGTGTAGGGGTATTGGCGTATTTAAAGTTAGTGCCTGAAGGTACAACCGGTGTGCTATCAGGCATTATTATCGGCTACTTCTTTAAGAAAAATGGTTAGTATTCCATATAATAACGGCAACCAGTCCGCCCCTTCGGGACTCAGACGTTGCAAGCAACGTGGCGCCGTTGGTGCCCAACACTATACGTAAACCAGTTCCATGCGTCTCGTTGGAAAAAGGATGTCATGATAATAAAAAATATCTCCAAACTCAGTGAGTTCGGAATCTTTCGGAGTCACAATAACTCCGGTGTGCAAGACTTCGGGAAGTACAATCTGTTTTATGGTTGGAACGGAAGCGGGAAGACAACGCTTTCAAGCTTGTTTCGCTGTATCGAAAACCGCACACCTTCAGAAAAATTCCCTTCGGCAGAATTTACAGTAAACCTTGAGGGCGGCGCAGCTATCACACAAGCCAACATTGGCGAAGCTGATCTAAACGTTTACACATTCAACCGTGATTTCATAGACGAAAACATATCATGGAGCAGCGTAGTAAAAAGCATCTTACTTGTTGACAAAGAAAAGATTGCCGAACGTGGAAAGCTGGAAGATCTAAAGAAGCAACAGAAAACCGATACTGAAGCCCGTGAAAAGGAAGCCCAAGAAATACAGGAGCTGGAACGTGCGATTGCAAAATTCGGCACGGACAGCGCAAGGCACATGAAGACAAGTCTTCAATCCATCGATACCACAGACCGCTATTATTTGAATTATGACAAGCGGAAGTTTAAACAGTTTATTAGCAACAACCTTGAAGCTACCAAGTCAACCGCACCACTTCTTGATGATCAAAAGATTGTTGAATTAACGAATGCCGCTAAACCTGATCAAAAGTCCGCCATAACTTTCGACCTGAAGACAATAAATAACGAAACCTTCACCAAAGCCAAAACACGCCTTGATGATCTATTGAAAACCGGTGTGATCAGTAAAACAATACAACGGCTTGTTGATCACGGCGACATAAAATCATGGGTTGAAACTGGTCTTGACCTTCACAAGCGCCACGAAACGAACCAATGTGAATTTTGTGGCAATGAAATAAACGAAGAACGGATCAACCAGCTTGAAGCTCATTTCAACGACGATTACAAAGCCTTCCAAGATCGACTTGTAAAGGCCGATCAATGGCTTTCCGGGCAATACATCCAACAACCGCAATTGCCGCCAGATAGTGACTTTTACGACGAATTCAAGAAGGAATATAGTGAAGGGTGTACGGCACTTGAAAAGTCCATCACAACCTTGAATGGCGAAATAACGACTTGGCACAACGTCCTGAAAGAGAAGACTGGCAACCCACTTGGAACCAGGCTGACAGTTGAACCTATCACTGAATCGTCAATAAAGGCATTTAATGATGCCATGACCGCTATTGGCGAAGCTGTCGGAAAACACAACCACAAATCAGAAAATTTCAAAGAAGAAACCAACAAGGCAAAGAAGAAACTTGAACTTCATTACGCCACCACAGAAGTAAGGTCTTTCGGTTATCATGAAAAACAACAACAAGTCGTTGACCGAACGATCAAAAACAACAAACTGAAGACGACCATTGATAAACGAATAATGGAAATCCGAACCCTTGAAGATTCGCTATCAAATGAAGGCTTAGGTGCGGAACAGTTCAATGAATCTCTTCACAAGTTTCTTGGTCGCAGTGAGCTAACATTACGCTTCAATCCGATCAAGAAAGGCTATGAAATACTTCGGAATGATTCTGACCCGGTTGACGG
The DNA here is from genome assembly GCA_003229115.1 of Gammaproteobacteria bacterium. Lineage (GTDB taxonomy): Bacteria > Pseudomonadota > Gammaproteobacteria > SZUA-229 > SZUA-229 > SZUA-116. Next base: position 4,179 of record QIHT01000234.1, read on the forward strand.
AAAGTTAAGTGAAGGTGAAAAAACAGCAATCGCTTTCGTGTACTTCATAACCAAGTTAAAAGAAAACGATAACAAGATAGTGGATATAATTGTTGTCGTTGATGATCCTGTTTCAAGTTTTGATTCAAACCACCTTTTTCACGCATACTCTTTTCTTCGAAGCAATTGCAAGTCAGCAAAGCAGATTTTTGTTTTGACGCATAACTTCACCTACTTCAAGCTGATCCGTGACTGGTTTTATGGGATTAATAAAAACAGAAGAAGCAAGCAGTCTCCCAAAGACCCGAATGCTTTCTTTTTTACCATTGAAGCGTCAACAGGTCTGCCGCGCGATTCAATAATCACAAACGCCGATGACAGCTTGATAAACTACAATTCAGAATATCATTACATTTTTTCAAAACTTCATAAATTTAAGGACAATCCAACATTATCACGTGACGAGGCTTTCTTGACGGCAAACCTTGCACGTAAACTACTCGAATCATTTTTTAGCTTTAAATATCCCAAGCATAGAACGGACATTGCACAGCTAATGGCTTGTGGGTTGAAGGGCTGTAAAATTACAGACGAAAGCACGAAAGAAAAGATATACAGGTTTATCAATAAATATTCACACAGTATTGTTATAGACGTTAACGAAGATTCGTCGGAAAACCTTGTTGGGGAAAGCCACAATGTAATTGGTGATATTTTTACTTGGTTACAAGAAGTTGATGAAGTGCACTACAACGAGATGTTGGAAGTCGTAACTGGGAAATGAAAGCAGAGCGTATAACAAAGCGCTGCTGCCGAGCAATTTTCCGCTATGCTCCAAAATTGCTGCAGATCGGCGTTAATGTCTGCCTTAGGGGGCAACATATTCTTCGTACGATTTCAGTAAATGGCCGGTTATAGCCGTTATTTACCATTCGCGGATCGCCGACAGCCTCGTGACTCTATAACCAATAATGTTTACCGAAAATAGGCCCCTACCTCACAGCAGGCAAATCAACCAGCGCGCGCCAGCAACCTGTACAACAACGGCATAACAATAACAACCAGCGGAATCTGTACCAACAACCCGGAGATAATGGCGACCGCCAGTGGTTGCTGCATGGCCGAGCCCTGTCCCAGTGCCAGGGCCAATGGCAGTAGCGCAAGAATAGCCGCCAGCGTGGTCATGGTGATGGGCCGCAAACGGTTACTACCGGCCTCGATCAGCGCTACTGCTTTTTCGGTATTCGCGCGCAACAACTCGTGGTATTCCGAAAAATAAAAAATCGACACTTCGGTCACGATACCCACGATCATGGTCATACCCATCATGGCCGTGATGTTCAGTTCGATACCGGTCAACCACAGCCCGGTAAATACAGCCGCCATAGCCAGCAGCGGCGACACCAATATGGCAATGGCGGCTGCAAATTCCTCGTATAAGAACAGCAACAGCAGGAACACCAGTGCCAGGGCCGCGACGAACACTGCGATTAATCCATGAAAGGCAATCTGTTGCTGTTTGTACAGCCCGCCGAGGCGGTAGTACATGTCTGCCGGCAACAACCCGGGTTGCGCCAGGGCCTGTTTAACCGCACGGATGGTGGAACCCAGATCCCGCCCACTGATCCGCCCGGTGACCGCGACCATGCGTTTCAGGTTGTCGCGCGTGATCTGTGCTTGCCCGATTTCCACCGACACATGGGCGATGCGTTTGAGCGGGAAGCGGTGCCCGTCCGGGGCGCGCAGCCATATTTTGTCGATGGCGCTGGTGCGGTCACGCGCCGACGGCGGTACCCAGACACGTACGCCGACCAGTTTGATATTTTCCTGCACCCGGGTGGTTACCAGCCCGGTGAACCAGGCGTCGAGCTGTTGCGTGACAAGATCAGGATCGATACCTTCGAGGGCTGCCTTGTCACGATCCACGATGATATTGATCGCGTCACCGGCCAGCACGATCCCGTCCCTGACGTCGACGACACCCTTGATCCTGCCGATGGCGTCGGCAACCCGGGGGGCCACCGACATCAGCTCATCGAGCTTATCGCCATAGAGTTTGATCTCGATGGGTTGCGGGACCGCAGTCAGGTCACCGATGAGGTCTTCCATCAGTAATGCCATTTCCACTTGCAGGCCCGGTACTTCGTTTTCAATACGCTGGCGAATGTTGTCCATCACCTGGTCGATGGGCAGCCTGGGCAAGGGCTTGAGGCGGACAAAGTAATCGCCTTCGTTGGCTTCGGTTAACCCACCCCCGAGCGCCGCGCCGGTACGCCTGGAATAGGTTTCGACTGCATCAGTCTGTTGCAGGATCATTTCGACCTGTCGCAACAGGCGATCTGTTTCCTGCAAGGATGTCCCCGCTGGTGCGACATAGTCGAGCACAAACCCGCCTTCGTCCATGTGCGGCATAAATCCGGAGCCGACCTGTTGCCAGGCAATATACCCTGTGACCAGTAGCGGAACGATGCCGGCCAGTATCAGCCAGGGGGTTTTCACCAGGCGCTGCATTAACCGCTGGTAGCTTTGTTGCAGCTTTTTAAACAATGGCCCCGTATCTTCTCTGGCCGCATCTTTTTCAGTCAGTAGATGCTCCGCCAGTAATGGCACCGCCAGCCACGCCAGCAGAAAAGAAATAAACAGGCTGCTGGCAATGGTCAGCGACAAGGCCTTGAAGAATGCGCCGGTGACGCCGCTCAGGAAAGCCAGCGGCGCAAAGATGACGATAGTTGCCGCTGAAGAGCCGACCAGTGGTGGTGTGAATTCGATAGCCGCTTCGCGAATGG
>QIHT01000174.1 GCA_003229115.1 Gammaproteobacteria bacterium
ACATGATGTAGCCATAATCCTGGATGATAGTTATAGCAGCACTAGTCGGCATGTTCTCCACAGACTCACGACTGCCTCTTTTACCTGGTATTTTCCTGACGGCACCCACATTAAAACTCCAACAAATTATTCATAATCGTTGAGTTAATTCTGGCCACATATGGCAATTTTAACTTGACAAACTACGCCAGCAATTTAACGTATAAGCAACTCGTCTGACTACAGGCTTAGCCAATGCCCCTTACTCATTTAGCACCATCAACTACCCTGATGTGGGAGTACCTGAAAAGTTGCGGCCATGACCCCGCACCGCTTTTTCGGGAAGCAGGTATTGATCCTGATTTAATCAACAAGCCCGATGCTCGACTTAAAGTAACCAATGTTGACCACTTATGGCACCTGGCGGCAGAGCGACTAGATGACCCTTGTTTTGGCGTGAAAATGGCGCCGCACTGGCATCCTTCACGAATGGGCGCGCTCGGCTACGCGTGGCTGGTCAGCACAAGCTTAAGAACAGCAATAGACAGGTTAGTTCGTTACATGCACGTGGTTAGCGAAGCTATCGATCTTAAAACAAGTAACACTCCCAGGGGCTTGACTATAAGCCTGCAGATAGATCCTTCGGTTAATAAATTGCCTCAACAGGAAACCGTTCCACTGGCTATTCTCATGCACATGTGCCGTTATAACTATGGCGAAGAGTTAACGGCCGTGAATGTTTCTCTAGCACGCGAGGAACCAGACTGTTCCAGAATCATATCTGATTTTTTCAAGTCACCCGTCACCTACAACGCAAAAACAAGCAGCATAACGTTTGCTGTTAAAAATGTAGATAAAAAACTAGTGACAGCAAACAGAAAACTGGCATTGATGCACGATGACTTACTAATGAGATACCTGATAGAGATTAAAAAAGGTGATTTCATTGAACAAATCAAATCCATCATTATTGATAACTTACCTGATGGCCATGTCACCGATCAGTTAGTCGCAAAAGAACTGAATTTAAGTGAACGCAGTTTACAAAGAAAACTAAAAGAAAAAGGCACCACTTTCCGCACAGTGCTGGATGAAGTAAGGAAAATGATTGCCATCCAGTACATAAAAGATCCGGCAAATCGGATGAGTGATATCACCTTCCTTATCGGTTTCTCGGAACAAAGCGCTTTTTCACGCGCTTTTAAAAAGTGGACGGGGATTTCACCGCTCAAATATCGTGAAAAGTTGTCTTAGCGTTCAAAGAATTTTAGACACATAAAAAAACCTCACCGAAGTGAGGAGAAACTATTCGCCCTGGAGTGAGCGGCTGTTTGGAACCGAAACGGTTAAGTAGTTATTGAACGGCGGCTATACTGAAGTGACCTGGTGATCCACCATTGTGCTTCTCACTAACCTTAACGTCTACATCATTGCCTAGTGCCATGATGTAGCCGATGATCTTTTCAAGAGATAAGCCACGAAATTGACCACGTAGAATGCGTGAAATTTTAGGTTGATCGATACCAAGAATTTTGGCTACTTGTGTTTGAGTCTCACCGCTATCAGCGATAGTACGTGCCAGCATACGAACAGCCTTTGCCTTGATCTTCATCTCAGCGGAATCTTCGTATCCTAAATCTTCGTAAACATTACCAGTACTTACTGTGTGTTTGATGTTACTCATGGCGCTTACCTCATTAGTTCTTAACTATCACCCATTAGGAAAATACTTACTAAAATACTTATTCAAATATTTCTTAATAAGGCGTCGAATGGGAGGTTCCTTATTCAACTCCTCATGTAAAGCCACCGCATCCTTATAACGACTCTCTATCACGTCTATATCAGGTTGTGGTGTCTTCTTCCCACTCTTCGACTTCTTCTGAAAAGAGTGTAAGACGTAGATTCTCTCCTTCAACTTAACGGTATAAACAGCCCTATAGGTGTCACCGTCATAGTCATCTACGATCTCATATATCCCTTTCCCTTTGAGTACACCTTTGTTCAGTGGCTTTGCTTCCGGTGATATTTCACCTTCCTGTGCATAGCACAAGGCAAAACCGACCCCATCCTGCACATCGTCTGGGAACTCCTTCAAGTCATCAAGGGACGAGCCAATCCAAACAAGCTCCTTTTCCTCATTTTTTCCAAACATCGACTCGCTTCCCTGTATGCCTAATATAGCATAATTATGCTTAATATGCCATATTGATCCCTATTAACCCTCTAGATTAGCTTACCGACTCTTAACACCGTAATCGACTTTATTCATCGCTGACTATAACTGGATTATCCAGATAGGATCCAGGGTTCTTTACAGTTAATGGATGTCTGCTTTGGCTCGTTAGCAGCCGTTCGCATTGTTGGTAAAGCGCCCAGCAATTGTATCGATATCAACTGACAACAATTTTGTGATGGGGTTTGTTTCAAGCCAGGAAGCTTATGTGGACACCGCTATGTACACTACGGCCATACGGCTGCTATCAACCAGACGAGGAAGTTCACTACGATGTGGTTGAGCAGCTACTCGCAATTGTGACGGACATTCAAAGTTTTTACTCTGTTTTTACTCAGACCCCAAATATCCCGGAAATTATTGTAACATTATGTTTTTTTATTGTAACATTATAGTAGTGAACTCCTGATAGAACGGGCTTTCAGCCAGATTGAATATATGACCTCCTGAAAGCTTATAAGGCATATCGGCATAAAAAAACCCGCCGTGAAGCGGGTTAGAATTGGTGGGCCCTGAGAGACTTGAACTCTCGACCAAGAGATTAAGAGTCTCCTGCTCTACCAACTGAGCTAAAGGCCCGGATTTGGGGTGGATGATGGGGCTCGAACCCACGACGACCGGAATCACAATCCGGGACTCTACCAACTGAGCTACATCCACCATAAACTAAAATGGCACGCCTGGCAGGATTCGAACCTGCTACCCTCGGTTTAGAAAACCGATGCTCTAATCCAAATGAGCTACAGGCGCTAAATTCAGGTTCTAGGGGCTAGGTGCCAGGTTTCAAAAACACAATGCTTCTGCCTTTCCTCGCCCCTAGAACCTCGCCCCTAGCCACTGTTATTTGGTCGGGGTAGAGAGATTCGAACTCCCGACATCCTGCTCCCAAAGCAGGCGCGCTACCAGACTGCGCTATACCCCGTTATTCTGTATATTCGGCAAGTATCACTCACCGCAAAACTTCTAATTATTGTTTCTCTACCGTACGTAATCGTGAAGTAGAGAGATTATTCCGGGCGTCCTGCCCTCCACCCTTCGGGCCATCAGCTGAAAAACGCTGATGTTCAAAATTGCTCCCGGCAATTTTGTCGAACTCCCGACATCCTGCTCCCAAAGCAGGCGCGCTACCAGACTGCGCTATACCCCGTTATTCTTTAATTTATTTCGCGGCTAAAGCCGCTCCTACATATCCTTGCCACTCGCCACTTGTCCCTCGCCCCTGTTCCAGGCAGGCGGGGAATATTACGCGCTGCTACTATGCCGGTCAAGACAGAGAGCTCAGACCTTTTGTGAGTTTTTTCTTGTGGTAACAACATTCTACGTGCGAGAATCTGCTCCCTCTCAAGACGGCACACACGAATATGTCAGCCAATATTATTGACGGAAAAGCGATTGCAGCAAATATCCGCGAACAGGTACGAATCGCCGTAGCCGATAGAGTTTCAAATGGCAAACCAGCGCCGGGGCTGGCCGTGGTGCTGGTGGGTGAAAATCCCGCTTCTCAGGTTTATGTGCGTAAAAAAACAGAGGCCTGTGCCGAAGCTGGTATCGTTTCCAAGTCGTTTGACCTGCCTGCAGAGTCCAGCGAAGCAGATTTACTTAATCTGATAGAACAGCTGAATAACGATAACGAAATAGACGGTATCCTGGTTCAATTGCCGTTACCTGATCACATGGATTCAACCACGGTGCTTGAAGCTATCCATCCCACCAAAGATGTCGATGGTTTTCACCCCTATAACATAGGCCGCCTGGTTCAGCGCATGCCTGCACTTAGACCCTGCACGCCACACGGCATTATCCACATGCTCGATAGTATTGGCGAAACTTACAAAGGACGTCACGCAGTGATTGTCGGCGCTTCCAATATAGTGGGCCGCCCCATGCATCTTGAATTACTTTTGGCGGGCGCGACAGTCACCACATGCCATCGTTTTACCAGCGATCTAGCCGACCATGTTGCGCGCGCCGATATCCTGGTGGTGGCCGTAGGTAAACTCGGCGTTGTAAAAGGCGAATGGGTGAAACCCGGTGCCACGGTAGTTGATGTGGGTATAAACCGTATGGACGACGGTAAGCTCAAAGGTGACATTGATTTCGAAGCTGCTGCCAAAAAAGCCGCATGGATCACGCCAGTACCCGGGGGAGTTGGGCCGATGACTGTAGCGATGTTATTGCGAAACACATTACAAGCAGCTGAAAAACACGGCTAAACTCTTTCACCACAGAGGCACAAAGAACACAAAGAACACAAAGAACACAGAGAACACAGAGAACACAGAGGAAAAGCAAATACTCTGATTTAAAAACCTGAGAGTTCATTCACATTAGTCATCTTGAGGAACCATGCAATTTCCTCCCCCAACAAAAAAATTCTGTATTACTTAGTTACTCGCAACAACAAAAACAGTTTAGATCTTCCTCTGTGCTCTCTGTGCCTCTGTGGTAAATGCTTTTGTGCTTTTTGTGTTTTTTTGCTGTCAGAGCTACTCTTCAAACTCAACCAAACCATGCATGACCATATCGGTAAAGCTAACAATGCCAATCACCTTGCCATTCTCAACCACGGGCGCGCGCGAAAGACTAAATCGATCGAAAAAACGCGCGCAGTATCGAATATCCATTTCAGGATCGATCGACAATAGTGGCTTTGACATAATTTCATAAACATTCGTACGGTGCGGTGAGCGATCTTTTGCCAGTACGTTTTTGGCGATGTCCGAAATTAACAACATGCCGTATTCATCATTATCATTACGTTTATCGATAATCAACGACTTTGTCTCCACATGTTTCATGGTTCGCAGCGCTTCTATGACCGTCTTTTTTCCGTCAATCATATCGAATTTTTTTTTCATCACATCACGAACACGAACGATCTTTCTGTTTTGATCAATCATAATTCCTCCTCCACGACATTAGTCAGTTGTTCTATCTGGTGGGCAACACCAACGGCATCTTCCACATCAATTTGTATGGCAATACCGGTTCCGGGAGAAGTATCAAACTCTCCGATTTCACATATTCTTTCCAGAATGTGACGGCTCAGGTGTTCTTCAACAAGAAACAGAATAACGTCTCGCTGGGTTTCCAGTGAAAGCCCGAAAAAAGTCTTACTCTGCAACAATCCTTCGCCACGCGCATTGTTAATCACCGTTGCACCGGTTGCACCTGCTTCGCGTGCCGCCTCCATCACCTTATCGGTTTTGGAATCCTCTACAAAAGCAATTAATAATTTAAAATGCATAACAACCTCCTCGTAATACACAATGTACGATTGAATTAAATTTATTGTGTCTGTTAATTTTTTTTCACACTCCTGTTTTTTTGCGACGTTTTTCTTCGCGGTGCGCTCTAAATTCAGAAATTTGCGCATACGCCATCACAGAAATGATCGGGAACAAACAGACGAACGCGATCAGGCCAAAACCATCAATCAACGGACTTCTTCCCGGCACGGTTTCAGCCAGACCCAGGCCTAAGGCTGCGACCAGAGGCACGGTAACGGTGGATGTCGTCACGCCGCCAGAATCATAGGCCAGGGGAACAATCGCCCTGGGGGCAAAAAATGTCTGGATAACCACAATCACATAACCTGCAATAATAAAATAATGAATAGGTGCGCCGATAACAATGCGATAAACCCCTAAAGAAATACCCACCGCCGCACCAATAGCGACTGCAATTCGCAGGCCCCAGACACTAATGGTTCCACCGGATACTTCATTAGCCTTTATGGCAACGGCGATCAATGCTGGCTCGGCGATTGTTGTACTTGCGCCGATGGCAAAGGCGAAAATATAAATCCAGTAATAGTCCGACCAGTGTAATGCACCCGTTGTTATACGTACCGCCTCAAGGAACACCGGGTCAGTCAGTTGCGCGGCCATCATGCGTCCCACTGGAAATAACGCCTGCTCCAGACCCAGTAAAAAGAAGGTGATGCCGATTAGCACGTAAAACAGACCAATCAAAACTTTTTTAAGGTTTTTAATCCGCTTGCGTATAACCAGAAACTGAAACCCAAAAATAATGACGGCGATGGGCAGAACATCAAATAATGTTTCAGAAAGTTGGGACAGAAGTTCTGAGACCACAGCCATCACACAATCATCCCGTAACCCAGTACAAAAATGATGGGCAGCAATGAAGCAAATGCAATTAAACCAAAACCATCAAGCATCGGGTTTCGTCCGCTAATTGACGATGCCAGGCCGATACCCAGTGCCGTCACCAATGGCACGGTAATGGTTGATGTGGTTACCCCGCCTGAATCATAAGCAATACCAATAATTTCATCAGGCGCAAACGAGGTCATGATCATGACTGCAATATAACCCGCGATAATCATGTACTGGATTGACCAGTTCTTAAGAATACGTAGCACACCGATTAGAATAGCGAAACCCACTGATAACGCGACCGTGTAACGCAACCCGTCTGCATAACTCTTGATGGCAGCCGGTTGATTAGCGATAACACCGCCTTCGGCTGCCGCCGCAGCTGCCTCTGCTGCCACCGCAATCAGTGCCGGCTCGGCGACCGTGGTACCGAAACCCAGAGCAAAGGCAAAAGTGAGCAACCAGAAAACACTGCCTTTTTTTGCAAAGGCGTACGCCATGGATTCACCAATGGGGAATAAGCCCATCTCCAGACCATAGATAAAAAAGGTCAGGCCGATAATGACAAAAAACACGCCCGTAATCAGGCT